>JBAVAV010000348.1:0-1853 GCA_049585895.1 Candidatus Sulfotelmatobacter sp.
GGTGCGACAAGGTCAACTCTACGTACAAAAAACATATCCGCGCCGTGCCGCGTGAGTTATTTGCTGTCGAGCGACTGCATCTGAAACCGTTGCCGGCCTGGATTCCCGAAGTTTACCGGCTGTATCAACGCTTGGTGGATCTGGAAGCCTACGTCGCACTGCACAGCAACCGCTACTCGGTTCCATTGGACTGGATCGGCCGGCGCGTGGAAGTACGCGAATCCAAGGACAAGATCGAGATTCAACTCGACGCTCGGCGGCTGGTCACTCACTACCGAATCGCCGACGCCGAGCATCGGCGGGTCGTGCTGGCCGAGCATCGGCCGCCGCGCGGCCAGCGAATGCCAAGGCCCGATCCCCATCCCGAAGAGAACGCCATCGTCACCGCTGCCCCGGAACTGGCCGAGTATGTAGCGGGGTTGAAGCAACGGAGCCGCAAAATTGTCACGCTTGCCCTGCGGCAACTGCTGCGTCTGGTGCGGGAATATCCACGCGAACCGCTGCTGGGGGCTGTACGGGAAGCTGCCCGCTATGGGCTTTACGATCTGGACCGGCTGGAACGGATGGTCCTGCGACGCGTAACACGCGAGTACTTTCTGCTCGACAGGGGACCACAGGAAGAAGATGACTGAAGAACTCGAACAACTGCTGAAGAATCTCAAGCTGCGGCGCATCCTGGAAATCTACGACGAACAGTTACGCGCCGCCGACAAGGACGACATCAGCTACTCGGATTTCGTCTCGCGTCTGGTGCGCGCGCAGTGGCAGGCCAAGCAGGAGGGCGCACTGGAGTGGCGCATCCGGCGGGCCAATCTGCCCGAGCGCTGGACCTTGGAGACGTTCCCCTTCGCCCGTCAGCCAGGGGTCAATCGCAAACAGATTCGCGGCTTTGCCGAACTGGAGTTCATCGCCAAAGCGGAAAATATCGTGCTGGTCGGCGAAACCGGCCGGGGCAAAACCGGATTGGCCTGTGGTCTGCTGCTGAAGGCGCTCGAGAACGGCTACCGCTGCCAGTTCATCCGTGCGCAAGACCTATTCGATGAAATGTATGCGTCGCTCGCCGACCGCTCGACACGCCAACTCCTCAAACGCCTGGCCCGCCTGGATATTTTGCTGATTGACGAGCTAGGGTATTTGAACCTGAAGCCCGAGCAGTCGAATATCTTTTTCAAGTTGATGGAAGAGCGCTACCGGCAGCATCCGACCATCGTCACCACGAACCTCGGGTATGACGAATGGCCGAACTTCCTCGGCAACCGGCCCATGGTGGAGGCGCTGTTGAGCCGCCTGCGGCATTACTGCCACACCGTGCACATTAAAGGCCCATCGCTGCGCGATCCGCAAGGTTGAGGAGCAACGCTTGTGGATGACGGCCACAGTCAGCAAGAATATGTTCGCCAGGTCCTGGAGGCGTTTCGCAAAACACCGGGCACGATGGCAACCGTCCGTCGTCCCGACCGTGTACTGGCCGCACAACTCTATCAACGTGGTGTGCCTTTGGAGGCTATCGAAAACGCGTTCGTCCTCGCAGCGGCGCGCCGGATGATACGCCCCGTTGACGCCCCACCGTTGGGCGCGATTCGCTCATTGGCTTATTTTCTTCCGCTGATCGAGGAAGTGCTCGGTCTGCAAGTCGCCCCGGATTATTTCCAATATCTGCGCCGGAAAGTCGAGAGCCTCGCGTCACCACGATAGGCCCCAAGTCTCTCCCTACACCCCGGCGTGCGCGCCTCCGGCGCGGATGATGAGAAAACTCGCGCGCCTGCGGCGTGGATGATACTGTCTCGCCCGCATCACTGACCATTGTCTTCGGCAGGATGATGATGATCGGTTCTCGTTTCCATTCCAGATCC
>JBAVAV010000349.1:0-4018 GCA_049585895.1 Candidatus Sulfotelmatobacter sp.
AATCTTTACAGCTCTCAGACCCTACAGCCAGAGCATTCCTACTAACTTCAAGCAGAGCAGAGCTTCGCACTGCTGGACAGCCGAGGGCGGCTGTCTCCACATGGTCCTTGCCGCAATTCCCTGAACCTTGTCGACCCGCGCCCTGCGGTGCGACTCTGTTACTCTCGGCTCGGAGATGCGCGCCGCGGCAATTCTCGGGCTGGGATGTTCGCACAAAAATCTGAAGCCCTTTCAGAATGCCATCCGCCCGGCACCTGGCGAGAGTATCGACTGGCGCATCGGAATGCCCAGCGTTGCGGACCAGGTTGACGTCATCCTCCTGTTCGGCGGTGACGGAACCGTTCATCGTCATCTTGGCCAACTGGTGCAGCTCGGGCTACCCGTATTAGTCGTTCCGGCTGGCAGCGGCAACGACTTCGCCCGCGCGCTGGGGCTGCGGAGCATGGCCGATTCGCTGGCGGCGTGGCGGCGCTTCTGCGCCGGGCGGAAGAGCGTTCGCTCTATCGATCTTGGGATGATTACCCCGCTGCCGCTTATGGAGAATTCCCGCGTCGAACAAGTAACAATCCCGGAGCGTGCAGTGACAGCGATGACAAGCCTTGCCGGAACGCGGAAGCCGGATGCCGAGACCCATTACTTCTGCTGCGCTGCCGGTGTCGGCCTGGATGGCGAGATCGCGCGCCGCGCCAACCGCATGCCGCGCTGGATGCGTGCCCATGGCGGTTATGCTTTGAGTCTGCTGCCGGCCCTGCTGGGGTTCGTGCCCTTCGGGGTGAAGATCCAAATTTCTCCAAGCGCGGAGTTCCAGCATCAACCGAAGGGGAAAAACTGGGTTTCACACACCGACCAGCCGGCCGTTCTCGCGGTGTTTGCCAACACACCTTTTTATGGCGGAGGCATGAGAGTCGCGCCGCGCGCGCGCATGGACGATGCCCTGCTCGACATTTGCCTGGTCGCCGATATCTCAAGGTTCAAACTGTTTTGTCTATTCCCAACGGTTTACTCCGGGCGGCATCTGAGCATGCCCGAGGTGAAATATTTTCAGTCCGCATGCCTGCGCGTCGAAACCGAGACCCCGCTTGACGTATACGCGGACGGCGAGTTCGTCTGCCGCACGCCGGTTGAAGTCAGCGTGCAGAGCGGCGCACTCAAGGTCTTGACAGCCTAGGAAAACGGCAACCGCATTCATTCCGGTGCTAAACTCTCCTCATGCCTGAGGCCCGTTCCCGCACTCTGCTGTGGATTGTGATCGGCGGAGGAGCTTTTTTTCTCTTTGTGCTGGCTGTATTTTCGCTGGTGTATCTGACGCTGCACGCCGGCCGCAACGAAAGCGCGTTCGGCGGTTTCGGCGACCGCATCGGCGTGGTCGATCTCGACGGCGTGATTCTCTCGCCTCAACCGGTGGTCGGCGAGCTCAAGAAGTTCGCCGATGACAGCTCGATTAAGGCCATCATTCTGCACGTCAACTCGCCGGGCGGAGGCGTGGCGGCCTCGGAGGAGATTTGCCGCGAAGTCAAACGAATTCACGACCAGAAGAAAAAGCCCATCGTGGTTTCGATTGAGACTGTGGGCGCAAGCGGCGCGTATTACATCGCATCAGCCTCCGGCAAGATCTATGCCGATAAAGGCAGCATCGTGGGATCGATTGGCGTGATCGCGCAATGGTTCAATTATGGCGATTTGCTCAAGTGGGCCAAACTCAAAGACGTCGTGCTGAAAACGGGCGAGTTCAAAGACACGGGCAATCCCGCCCGCGATCTCACTCCCGCCGAGCGCGCCTATATGCAGTCGCTGATCGATAACATGTTCGGGCAGTTCGTTCAGGCCGTGGCCGACGGACGGGGCCTCAAGTTTGACGATGTGAAGGCGATCGCCGACGGCAAGGTCTGGACCGGCGAACAGGCGCTCTCCATGAAACTGATCGATCAGGTCGCTGACTTCGAAACCGCGGTAAATGAGACGGCTAAGTCAGTCGGCATTACCGGCGAGCCCACGTTGGTGCGTCCCGAGCGGGAACACAGAACGCTCCTCGATCTTCTGGTGGGCGATGTTTCGCAGTACCTGCCCGGGCGCGAGAAGATGCTGGAGCAGCAGGTCGGCTTCTACTACCTCTGGAAGTAAGCCGCGCGGGCAAAGAGGAGACGTTTCCCGATTCTGGCGGAAGCTCGGTCCTGTTCCTCATCGAGAACTTGCATTAACCCCTGAAATTTGAGAAGGTTATGGAGCTTCACAGCCCCAGCATCGGTGTCGCCCATGAGGACATGGCGACGGTTAAACACGCGGGCTGCACGGAAGCGAAGGGGCACTATGACCAAGGCCGATCTGATCGACGAAGTCTCGCGTTTAGCGGAACTTACGCGCAAAGACAGCGAAGTAATCGTGGAAACCATCTTTGACAGCGTCGTGCGCTCGCTACGCGCAGGCGATAAGATCGAGATTCGCGGCTTTGGCAGTTTCCGCACGCGCCAGCGCAAACCACGCATGGGCCGCAATCCCAAAACCGGCGAGAAAGTCGAAGTCCCCGCGAAAAAAATTCCTTTCTTCAAGCCCAGCAAGGAGCTAAAGGATTTGGTAAACGAGGGGATCAGCGAAGCGGCTGCAGCATCGGGACCTCCGTCGGCGCCGCCGGCATAATGTAACCGCTGGAATGCAAGGTATATCGTAGAGACGTTGCCCGCAACGTCTCTTTTGTTTTTTGTTGAGGGTCGCAACCAGCGATTCGACTCTACGGCCGCTTTGGCGTCAGGCACAAGTCTGCAACTTTCAGCGCCAGTTCCTCGGGATCGATATCCGTGCGGTTGGCCAGCACGACGATGGTCAGCTTGTCGTCCGGGAAGCGCTGGATGGTGGTGCGGAAGCCCATGGTTCCGCCGTCATGCGACATGCGCTTGTGGCCGTGATAGGGATCCAGAAACCAGCCAAAACCATAGTTGACTGTTGAACCGTCCGGCAGCTTTACCGCTCCGTCGGTCGTCTGCACAGGCGCAAGAGCGGGCTGCATCTCGGCTTCGCTGAGCAGTGTGTGCCGGCGCAGGGTGCGATCCCATTTCTCCAGATCGTCCAGGGAAGAGTAAATGCCACCATCCCCGAGCACGGCGGAGGTTGGGCTCTGGTCGGTCTCCTGCCACCCGTCGTCTTTCCTGGTATGTCCGTAGGCGCGATGCGGCACTTCGTTCTTCCCGTTTTCATAGGCGAGCGTGTTTTTCATCTTCAATGGTTTGAAAATTCGCTCCCGCAGAAACTGGCCGAAATGCTGGCCCGAAACTTTCTCCACGATCATCGCCAGCACGGCATAGCCGGAGTTGCTGTACTCCCACTTCGTTCCGGCGGGAAACTTCGCGCTAGTTTGCTGCTCCAGCAGCTTGAGGACGCCCGCATCGAGTATTTGAGGTACTTTCTCCGGCGGCGTGTCGGGATACTGCTTCATCAGCAGTTGGCCGTAATCTTCAAGGCCGGCAGTGTGGTTGAGCAGATTGCGAATCGTGATGGATTTCCCATACGCGGGGAACTGGGGAAAAAAGTCGGTGAGGTGGTCGTCATAGTGCAGTTTGCCGTCGCGCGCCAACAGCATGATGCAAGCCGCGGTGAACTGTTTGGTGAAGGATGCAAGTCGGAAGTTTGTCCGCTCGTTGATCTTATGCAGCGTGCGCAGGTCGGAGACTCCGTATCCGCGGTGAAACGCGGCGCGCCCGTTGTGAACCACCAGCACCGCAGCGCCCGGAGCGTTGTTGGACTTCAAGCTTGCGAAGAGGGCGTCGATCTGGATCGACGAAACGTAGTGGGGCGAGACCTGGCTATAGGCTGGAGCAGCGAATTGCGCTGCGAAAAGGATCAGACACAGCAAAGGCAGGGAGGCCTCAAACTTTCGCTGCACAATAAGTCCCCGGGGCTCTGGTTTATTGGACACCGCAGTGACCCGTATTGTGCCCGGAGAGTTTCGATTCAGGCGCGGATTCCCGCCACGCCCATAATTCTTCCAGTCCTCCCTTTTTCCGCGCGATAGGAAAACAGCAGATCG
>JBAVAV010000350.1:0-2685 GCA_049585895.1 Candidatus Sulfotelmatobacter sp.
GAGGACCATCGACATCGACATACTGCTTTTCGGCGATGCAGCTATGGACTCGGCAGAGTTGACGATTCCTCATCCGGCAATGCACGAGCGGCGGTTCGTGCTGGAGCCGCTGGCGGAGATCGCTCCCGATCTGCGGCACCCCTTGTTGCACAAGACGGTACGCCAACTCCGAGACGCTCTGCCTTCGGGTCAGGCGGTGCGAAGAGTCAGTGCGGACTAGCCACGGATTGCGCGCGAAAAAATCGCGACTTTCTTTCTAGTGATGATTTGTCCTGTGAAGTCTGCGGAAATCTGTGGCTGGTGCTCGATCAGCTAGGGCACGATAATTCGGCTGCCGGATTCCTGCGGCGTAACCACAGCAAATTCTTTTTCGGGGAACTGCGAGAAGAGAAAATCGACGAAGGCTCGCGATTTGGGCCGGCCTGAGGTGCGTCCGATGCCCAGCCGGATCAGAAATACCAATGCTTTCAGCACGTCGGAATCGCGCAGGTTGGAGTATCCCATGTGCTTCTGCTCGGCTTCGCGGTATTGCTTGAGCATCTCTTCGACCTGGGCTGCCACCGCAAGCTGCGCGCCAGCGGAGAGAGGCTGTTCGTAGTGCAGGCCGGAGGTCACGAGGCGTTGTCGGGTGGTACACATCGCCGAGAGTGCGGCGATCAGGTCGCAGTCGTTGATCCTGACGTCGGCGTGGGCAGCCTTGGCCAGGGCATAGCTGAGACCCATCAGGAGATGTTCGCGCTCGTAGGTAAACTGATCGGAAATTTCGACTTGCAGGAACAACGCGGCGGGATCGAGTTGGTCGGCTGAACGCGGCTTTTCGTGCTGGCGCGCCTGCAGCAGGTACGGACAGTCGCTGGGACAGTCCAGGGTAACTTCTCGCTGCTCACCGCAACATTGCGGGCAAATGCGGCCATGAACGGCCGGGCAAAAGCGTTTTTCCTTGCGAACCTCGCAGATGACACAGCTCAACCGGGGACTCTCCGCTCTGCATTATGCCATCATGGCAGCTTGATTCACCACGGGACAGAAACTTCACGAGCGTGCGGGATGACAAGGGTTTTCAACGACGCAGACACACAGGTGCGGAAAAACTGTGCCTATATGCTGCACTCACAAGTGTCGTCTCATCACAAAATTTACTGGTTTGGTACGCATGGTTGGGCCATTTCGGGACCTGGCCTCCGAAAAAGCTTGTAAAAATGGCCTTTCGAGCGTGCCTACTTGTGCAAACCCGCGTAGAATATGGGTGTTTTCCACAGGGGCGGTGTTTTAAGATAGGCCCGACTGGAATTAAATCGATTCTTTCAGAGGAGGTAAGTATGGCAGTAGGTTTAACCAAGACTCAACTGGTCCGCCATCTGGCGGAGAGAAATGAACTCAGTAACAAGCAGTCGGCAGCATTTCTGGAGCATCTGGCCGACACCGCCATCAAAGAAACCAAGAAGAACGGCGTGTTTGTCGTTCCCGGGCTGGGCCGGCTGGTAAAGGCGCACCGCAAGGCTCGCGTAGGACGCAATCCGCAAACCGGTGAACCGATTCAGATCAAGGCCAAGACCGTGGTGAAGTTCCGCGTGGCCAAGGCTGCCAAAGACGCGATCGCTCCCAAGAAGTAGTTACGCTTCGAGATGGATGGCAAAGGCCGGCTTAGGTCGGCCTTTGGTTTTTCTGCCCGGCGTTTTTCCTAAGACACAAGAGTCAAAATCCCCGCTATGCCTCAACAGTGTCATTTTGCCGTGAAGTCGACGAAGGATGCGCTCTTTCCGAAATAGATGCGCAGACTGCAGTGCGACCCGACGTGGGCGAAGGCCACATCGAGATTGTCGGGTGGTTGGCTCACTTGCGCTGTATCCATAGTGGCGCGGGCGATGTCTTGTTTCTCGTCATAGGCGGCGCCCGCGGTGACGTTCTTGTTGACGGCCAGCGTCCACTTGTCCCTGCCGGGGAACGGGTAAAGCGTGTACGCGCCGACAGGGATGGTGGAGTTCCCCAGAGTGAGTTGCGTTTCGGTGAACAGAGTCATAGGCGTGCCGCCAGGCGTCCAGGGTTTGCCGTTTGAAATCTTTTCGCTCTTAGCGAGGACAGGAATATAGCGCACGTACACTTCCCGGCCATCGTCGAGGTTGCAGGAAGCGGTGGATGTGGCCGGGTCGGCAGCCTTTTGTCCGGCAGACACGGCTGCCAGAAGGAACAGAAGGAAGACGACGAAGCGAGCGCGCGGCATGGGAGGCCCTCCGGGGCAGAAGTTTAGCGCCGAATCACACACAGGGGAAGGGTGTTGTTGTTGTGGGCTGGCTGGGGGACGATGTCCGCCGGCCGGTTCTGGCCGCCGGAAGGCTCGTTCGTCGCTGGTCTTCAGTGACGTTCTTCGGGTGGCTGGCGGTTGCTACCGTGTTGAGGGTACAAGGCGTATCGGTACCGGACGAGGACAAAAAGCACATGTCGAAAGCAGCAAAGCTGAAGATTCTTTATGGCGAAGGTGAGGCAGAGGCTCTGGCGGCCACGGCTGTATGCTTTGAAAAGGCGGGATTTAACGTGGAAAAGACCATCGGGCGCAAGGGGCTGGAGGAAGCTCTGAAGAAAAGCGCGTTCGACCTGGTGGTGTTGGGGCCGACCCTCACCCGGAATGACCGTCATCACCTGCCGTATACGGTAAAGAAGGCGCACGCGGAGACGAGTGTGCTGGTG
>JBAVAV010000351.1:0-10304 GCA_049585895.1 Candidatus Sulfotelmatobacter sp.
CGCAATCCGATTCCAGCTCGCCTACAAAACCCTTGCCGCGGCAGAGGGGCTGGACGTCAGAAAAAACCCTCCTCTAAGTAAAGAGGAAAAGTGTTTTCTCTTGACATCCCCTTTTATAGAACCCGGCGGAACGAAACCGGGGTAAAATAATGGCATGAGTCCAGAGGTCTCCGATCTTCTGAAACGCGCACTTGCGCTGCCGGTGGACGAGCGCACCGCATTGGCAAACACCCTGCTCGACAGTCTCGAAGAGAGCGACCGATCGGTGCAAGCGGCTTGGGATGAAGAGGTCGCGCGCCGTATGCAAGATTTGCAAGCTGGCAAGGCGGTGACCGTCCCTTGGGAAGAGCTGCATCAAGAGTTGTTGGCGATGTTGAATGGGCGCTAAGAGTGTTCGCTACCATCAAGGCGCAAGCGCGGATGTTAAGAGCGCGGTCGCCTGGTATCGCAAGGGCAGCCCGAAGGCCGCATCGGACTTCGTCGCAGAGTTAGATCGAGCGGTCGCGACGATCCGCGAAGGTCCGGAACGATGGCCGTTGGGAGAAGGCAAGACTCGACGGTTCCTTCTTTGGCGGTTTCCTTTTTCCATTATCTATTCTGAGCAAGAAGGCGCGATCATTATTTGGGCCGTCGCGCATGGCAGCAGACAGCCTGATTATTGGGCTCGCCGGCTTAAATGAACTCAAGCTGCAAATGAACTACGCGACCGGGGGACAGGACGGGACGTTCCCCATTCCTAAGATCGACCACGATCTATCCGCGCTGGCGGCCCTCGCGCACGATGGCGGCTAGATGGCGGGCCGACACTCTCACCTTTACACCTTTCCCATCGAGTGGGACGCTGCGCCAGTTCGCAAGGGCAGAATGCGGAACACCGTCCCATCGCGGCGTCGAATTTCGACTCCGTGAGTACCTCGCTTTGCGAGGTACTCACTACGCTCAGGATGACAAATTGAATGTTAGGCTCGCGATAAATACACGCCTTCGGCCGTATCCACCTTGATCTTCTCGCCTTCGTTAATGAAGGGCGGCACCTGCACCACCAGCCCGGTTTCGGTCTTCGCGGCCTTGGTGACGCTGGAGGCGGTCGCGCTTTTCAGTCCGGGTTCAGTTTCGACCACTGTGAGTTCCACCGTTTGTGGCAACTCAATGCCTACGGCCTTGCCATCGAAGAATTCAACTTTGATTTCCAGGTTGGCAATCAGGTAATCCACGGCGTCGCCGAGGATTTCTTTGCTCAGGTGGGTCTGCTCGTAGTTGGACGTATCCATGAAGTAGTAGCTGTCGCCGTCGGCGTAGAGGAACTGCATTTCAACTTCGTCCACGGTAATCTTCTCGATGGGATCGGGCGAGCGGAAGCGGTGCTCGAACATGGCGCCGGTGCGCAGGTTGCGCAGCTTGGCCTGGATGAAGGCGCGCAGGTTGCCGGGAGTGCGGTGCTCGACGCTAAATACCGAGTGCAGATCATTATTGTGTTTGATGATCATGCCGGGACGAAGCTGAGTGGCAGGGATCGACATCGGTTAAAAATGTCTCCTTAAGAAATTGCGGTTGCTGGGCTGGCGGAAGGCGGGCAGGCCACATTTTCCGCCGCACACGAGGACCGGAACCTCTCTGATTCTACACTCCGATCACGGGAAAGAAAACCTTCCGCCCCCGCTCAGGTGAGGTTGACACTTTGATGCAGCCGTAACCTAATGCATGCGTTCGGTCGCCGCATCCCTTCCCTCGCGGTGTCCAATAGACTGAACGCGTTCTTAACTCCGGTGAGTAGTCTGCCCATCTCACGGATGACGTTTGGATTGCGCAAGCCAACAACAAGTCACCATCTGGAATGTTGGAACTGCATACGGCATGACGGACTTCATGTGGCCCTCGTATCAGAGAATCCAACAGTACACAAGCACACACAACGAAAACTGGATAGGCGCAGGCAGTCCCTCGTTCGGCATTGACGGCGACATCGTGAACTCCGAGATGGTGTGAATGTCGGGTACCCCCCGGGACCCCACCTTGCGAATGGCTTGCCAGGCTCCCGGCGGAAGTAGTGTCGTGATCGCGGATTTCAATGGAGACGGCATCCAGGATCTGGGCGGCATGAACGCTGGGCTTCCGAAACCCGGCGCAAATGAGTTGCTGGGCAGGGGCGACGGCACCTTCTTGCCCTCGCAGTTTTTTTCCGGCGGGCAACGCCCTTTCCTCGCTGGCGGTTGGCGACTTCAATGGCGACCATAAACCAGACTTGGTGCTAGGCGACAATCTCTACGGCGTCATTACTCTGCTGAACACAGGTGTGGTCAAGTTCTCTCCGACCACGCCACTGAATTTTCTCGTGCAACTTATCAACACGAAGAGCGTCGCACGGAGCGCAACCTTGACCAACACGGGAACCACTGCGCTTTCGATTCGCTCGGTCAAGGTCACCGGTGCCTTTCAGGCGAGGAACAATTGCAAGGGAAGCGTCGCGGCTGGAGGGAGCTGCAAAATCACTGCGACGTTTCAACCGAAGGCTCTGGGCTGGCTCACCGGCTTGGTGACGATCAGCGACAGCGCATCCTCGAAGCCGCAGGTCGTCGAGGTGTTGGGCCAAGCGACGGCGCTGCAGCTTTCACCGACGGCCCTGAACTTCGGCGATCAGAAAGTGGGGACCACTAGCACCCCGCAGCAGATCGTCGTGACGAATCGGAGCAGCATCAGCATTACCCTCACGAGTTGGGGCATCGGGATCGACGGCAGCGAGTTCAGTGAAACTGACAACTGCAAGTCGCGGCTTGCGGCTGGAGCCACTTGCACGATGATGGTGACTTTTGCGCCGCAAAAGACCGGCTCGGGCAGCGGCACAGTCTACGTTGACGTCGGCCAGGTGCCGACCCCCCGTTCGCGCCGCTGTCTGGGATGGGGACGGAGTGAGGGGAATCCGTGAGATGTCCCCCCTGCGCCCGGTTCTAGCAACCGATTAGACTGGTTTCGACTCTAGTGTGCCAGCGGCTGGAAGGGGCTGAGCAGGCTGGAGATTCCGGCACGCTTCCGCAATTCGGTGAGCAAAGCATTAGCCGCGTTGGTGTAAGTCTTGTTGGGGTCTGAGGGATCGGCCCAAACCGCGTCGTAGATGATTTGCGCGGCTTCTTTCGGGTCGATATGCAGAGCCGCTTCGCAGACATCCGCGCGCTGCTGCAGCCGGTCATAACAGGGCTGGCAGATTGTGGCTGTCTCCTCCTCATCGGCGCGATGCTCTCCCAGATTGCAAGGAGAGGGTGAATTGGCCATCTCCGCGCGGGCTGCGACCAGCTGAGACTTGAACTGCTTCAGGAATTCTTCGCGCTCCTGCTCCAGTGCCGCGGCATCAGGCATGGGCTCAGCAGTGGTCTGAACCTTGGCAACCGCCGGAAGCGCGGGCGCAATGTTAGGAGGAACTCGTTCGCGGTTGCTGCAGTTAGGGCAGATGTCGAGATCGGCGGGATAGTACAGGCGGCATTTGGAACAGGGCATGCCGTAGCCGGATGGTTTTCGCGGCTGCGGGGCAGGCCGCTCTATGTGACGCACTTCGGGCTCAGGAGGCGGAACGGTTCTTGCCGGTTTGGGCGCTGCTGCCTGCGAGTGTGAGATTCCATCCATAATCTTTGTCTTTCCGGAGCCCAGAAGAGCAGCGGACCGTTCCGATCCGCGCCTTGCTCCCGTTTAGTGTAAGCAGCTCTGCCCGCGGGCTGTAATGCCAGGAGTACAGCCCGTAACACTGTCCTACCGTTCCACTCGCGGCTTCGCCTTTAGCGCGCGGTCGCCCCGTCCATCAGCCTCCGCAACTCGTTGCGGCGGGCGCGATAGAGCGTCCGCTGGGGATCCATGCGCGCCGCAGTTTCCAGCTCCGACATGGCTTCTTCGTAGCGATCCAGGCTCATCAGGCAGGCCGCGAGAGAGTAGTGGTTGTCGGCGGAGGGGCTAAGCCGCAAGGCCTCGCGAAATTCCTTCTCGGCGGCCTGCATCTGTTCCTGTTGGAACAGGGCCGTGCCGAGATAGTGATGGGAAGCATCAGAATCCGGATTGAGGGAAACCGCCAGACGCAGTTCCCGAACAGCTTCTTCTGGCTTGCCATCGAGCAATAGCGCTTCTCCCAGCACGCGGTGCTCGGCTGCGCCGGTCGGATTCTGCAGAATCGCCCGTTGCAATTCCTCGACGGCGCCGTCGTAATTCTTCTTCGACATGTAGGCCTGAGCGAGGCAACCGTGGCCCTGCTCCCACTCCGGATGCTGGCGGTAAAGCTCGCGGAATTCGGCGATAGCGGCGTCAAAATTGCCAAGGTCACAATAGGTATTGCCCAGGTTATTACGAACGGAAGGCTCATCAGGAGCGAGGCGCTTGGCCTCGCGGTATTCAGCGAGGGCCTCGTCCGGTTTTCCTTCTTCGTGCAGGGTGAGCGCCAGGCTGGAGTGCGCCTGCCAGAAGGCTGGGTTCAGACGAAAAGCCTGCCGATAGGCGGCCACCGCGGCCGGAAAGTCTCCTTTGGCGTGCAGTGTGATGCCCAGGTCATAGTAGGTGTCGGCATTCGTGGCGTCACGGGCGAGAGACTCGGCAAAAGCATGCGCGGCAGCGGCGTATTGCCCGCCGGCATAAAGGCCGAGTCCAAGGACCTGATAGCCTTCGGCATTCTCCGGATCCATGCTGAGCGCCGTGCGCGCCTCGGCGATCGTGTTAGGGCTGTCCTCGAGGCGATAAAAAATGTACCCCAGGCTGGCGTGATTCTCGGGGAAATCGGGCAGAAGTTGGGCCGATTGCGTGATCTCTTCAAAGGCGTCGTCCCATCGTTCCTGCCAGCGGAGCATCGTCCCGAGCGCAAAATGCAGGGCAGCATTATCCGAATCGGAGGCCAAGGCTTGCCGCAGATCCCGTTCCGCTTGGTGGTAGTTTTGGCACCGCGCCTCCACGGCAGCCTGGATCAGTGCGCCGGGGATTTGGGGCTTCTTGATGCTTACGGCGCTTTGGTCCACGCTGGACGGCTTCAGCGCGGCGAGCGCGTGAAGCAGCGTCGCATCGGCTCCCGCAGCTTCCAGATGACGGAGATCTTCCTTGGCTAAAGTCGAGGCAATGCCGCGTTCGCGCACCAGACGATCGAGACGTTTTGCGGGGACGCCGGCCGTCAGCCAAGCCATCAATTGAACGGCACTTATCGGCTGGGTCGCGCTGGACGGGAGACTTAGAGCGCTTGAATCGTTGCCGGAATTTTGGGCGGCGAGAGCCACCACGCAGCAGCAGAAGATGATGACACCAAGAATTGACAGATTCCTGCGCTTCACTCGACTCTCCGGCTGGCGGTTTGGCTGGCTGGTGGTGCCGTTTGCAGTGGTGGCCGTGGAAACCGCTATTCGTAGATTAGCCCGCCAGCCAAGCGAGCCGTAAGGTAACGAAAGTTACCCTAGCGAACGTCTAAACGCCCGGCTGGAGGCGGTTGCGAGCCTTCAGACCTCTGGTTTGACTTCCCCTCCCGCCTCCAGTACCGTTATGAGGGTAGGTTGGTAGGGTATCTCCTGGAGGTTCCGATGTTTGAGGGTCTGTTTCAACCGACGCACCTGATCATCATTTTTGCCATTGCCCTCCTGGTGTTCGGTCCCAAGAAGCTGCCTGAACTCGGTAAGGGGCTGGGCGAGGGGATTCGTGCCCTGAAAGAGAGCATGAAGGAAAATGCAAATCCTCCGGCGCAGGCTTCGAAGGATGAGAAAAAGGATCCTGAATCCAAGGGCTGACCGGGCTTCCGTTCCGAGGAGCTTCACGGGCAGTATCTTCTGGTCGCATTCCGCTGCTTTATTTTTTCTTTCCTGGCTTGAGTAGTCCCGAGGTTCCCATTCGCTTTGAATTGTGATATTTGACTCTGCAATTTGGAGGTTCGCCATGTTGCTTAGGTTTCGCATATTGATTCTCATTGCGTTATTCGGGTTGTCGTTGGCCGGTTTCGCCGACCAGATCACGTTGAAGAACGGAGATCACCTGACCGGCACGGTGTTGAAATCCGATGGCAAGACTCTGGTGCTGCATACCCAATTCGCCGGAAATGTGACGATTGAGTTCGCGGCAATCACCGCAATCGCCACAGAGAAGGAGTTGCACGTGGCCCTGGCCAACGGACAGACCTTAGTCGGACCGATCAACACGAGAGACGACAAGCTGGAAGTCGTCACCAAGAGCGGTGCTTCGGTGGAGACGTCGAAGGAAGCCGTTGTAGCGATTCGCAACGATGCCGACCAACAGGCTTATGAGAAGTCATTGCATCCGGGCCTGTTGCAGGGGTGGAACGGCGGGGCAACCGTGGGCTTTTCCCTCACCCGCGGCAACAGCCAGACCGAGAACCTGTCGCTGGCTTTCAATGCCGCGCGCGCCACCAAGACAGACAAGCTCAGCCTGTACACGAACGCGGTATACGGGACGAACCAACTGGCGACTCCCAGCACGACCGCCAACACTGAGGCTGGCGGCATTCGCTACGACCACAATCTTAATCCGCGGTTCTTTGGATTCGCCGGAGCCGATTTTATGAGCAATGCGCTGCAGGATCTGAATCTGCGCTCAGTCGGCAGCGCAGGTCTGGGCTTCCATGCCATTAAGAACGACCACACCATGCTGGACTTCCTCTCGGGCGGCAACTTTACCGACGAAAACTACACGGTGACGAGCACGAGCGGCACTCCACCAACCGTTTCTACCGTCAAGACGATCCATAACTTCGCAGCTCTCACCCTGGGCGAGGAATTGACGCACAAGCTGGGCAACGCCACCGTGCTTATGGAAAAGCTTTATTTCTATCCCGATCTAACCCAGACCGGCGAATATCGCGGAACATTTGACCTGGGACTGGTGACGAAGATCAGCAAGTGGCTGGGCTGGCAAAATCAGTTCAGCGAAATTTACGTCTCGAATCCGCCGGAAGGCGCAAAGAAGAATGACGTTGTCCTGACGACCGGATTGAATTTTTCGTTCGCGCACTAGAACTGGCCGCACAGTAGTGGGAAAGATCGCGGCTTTCCGGCGCGGCCACTCCTGCGGCTTCGAATGCGCTAGAACACAGCGCAGCGCGCCCCCGTTCCGGTCTTCAGGGAAGTCCCATACGCGGTGGATCGAAAAGTGTTGACGCTGTCAGTCGGCCGCCGAGGCACGTCCTCCGGTTTCATCCCAAATGCGTACACCATGGGTTTCGCGCAGCAGCAGACTGCCCACGATAAATGTCATGCCGGCCACAATCATTGGGTAATAGAGACCGGCATAAATGTTGCCGGTGGCCGCGACCGACCAGAGGCCGATCAACGGCAGTAACCCGCCGAACACCCCGTTCCCAATGTGATAAGGCAGAGAGAGCGAAGTGTAGCGAATCTTGGCCGGGAAAGCCTCAATCAGGTAGGCGGCGATGGGGCCGTAAACCAGGCAGACGTAGAGAACCTGCACGAACACCAGCAGCACCAACATGGTGCGGTTGGGATTGGGAGCTTCCTTGGCGGGAACCAATGCTCCGGTCGCGTCCGTGGTCATGGCCGTGAGCCCGATTGCGCCCGTCACTTTGTTGCGGGCGGATTTTACCGTGACCACGTTGTTCCCTGCGGCGTGTTCCATGGCTTTGTAGATCGGAATGTAGGTCAGTACCCCGAGCAGGCAGCCCGCCATCATGAGCTTCTTTCGTCCAATCCGGTCGGAAAGCGCGCCCACCACGGTGAAGAACGGCATCCCGCACAGAAGGGCTATCGCGACTACGATGTTGGCGGTCTTGACATTCACTTTCAGGACGGTTTGCATATAGAACAGGGCGTAGAACTGCCCCGTATACCAGACCACGCCCTGCCCGGCCGTGGCTCCGAAAAGCGAAATCAAGACATTCTTCAGATTCGGCCACTTGGTAAAGGCGTCCTTAAGCGGTTGCGTGGAGGTCATTCCCGCGCTCTTGAGCTGGGCGAAGATGGGCGACTCCTTCATCTTCAAGCGGATGTAGAGCGAGATGAGCACCAGGATGATGGAAACCAGGAAAGGGATGCGCCAGCCGTAGGCGGCGAAGTCTTCTTTCGACATGGAGTTCTGCGTGACCAGAATCACGATCAGGGAGACGAAAAGACCCAGCGTGGCGGTGATCTGGATGAAGCTGGTGTAGAAGCCGCGCTTGCTGTCGGGGACATGCTCGCCCACGTAAACCGCAGCGCCGCCGTATTCTCCGCCCAGTGCCAGTCCCTGTAGGACCCGGATGAGGAGCAACACGACCGGAGCGAACCAGCCTGCCGTCGCGAAGGAGGGCAACAGGCCGATGACGAACGTGGAAAAGCCCATGATGGAGAGGGTCACGATAAAGGCATACTTGCGCCCCACCAGATCGCCGATGCGGCCGAAGAACAGCGCGCCAAAAGGCCGCACCAGGAAGCCGACGGCGAACGTCGCCAGATAGGCGAGGTAGGCGAACGTGTCGTTGCCGGGAGGATAAAACTTCAGCGCCAGGATGGCCGTGAGACTTCCGAAAATGTAGAAGTCGTACCATTCGATCATGGTGCCGACCGAGGAAGCCATGATCACGCGCCAGATGCTGTACCCTCCGCTACTCGTGGAACCCACTTGCGCAGCATTCGCCATACCTTGCTCCATTGCCAGCCAGTATTTTGCCCTACCACATTTGGATCTTTTACAGGAGTAACCGCCGCGGGCCGAACTCCGCGATAGGCAGTGTACGTGTTCCGGCAGCCATCCGCCAGCCCCGCCACTTTTCGTACATCCGCTGCTGCGATCCGAACCACCGCCGAAGACACGGTTAAGGTCGACCGACCTTAGAGCAATTTCATCCAGCCACACTGCCCCTTGGCCTGCCAGCCGGAATTCGATGGGTTACTGCCATTCTTTTCGCGTCTTCTCTTGATACTTGTTTCCGAGTGGATCGATGGCCGCGCAGCGACATCCCCTCGGGCGGGTGAAGTCTTACAGAGGGACCTGCCATGGGGACCTGCCATGCGTGAAACCCGGTGCAACGAAATCGCGCTTGCGAACAGGATACAACTCTACCGAACAGGCTCTACCAAAAGGGTTTATGGCCCGGAGGGCACGCAGAGTACCGATGGTAATTTCCTCTATTTACGCGGAATTATTGTGAGTTGCGCCAAATCTAATATTACGCTCGCGATAGTTGCAGGATCTTGCGATTCAAGCGACAATGCCGCATTGTTGTAACGGCCGAACCCGACAATGCGTTAAGGTTAGTTCAAAAGATCAAATGAAATTCTCTAAATTCTGTTGACTCTGCCCGGCAGCCACTGCATGATTCTCGGCTGGACATAGCGAGCCCCGCCCAACTCCCCCACGGGCAGATTGACACCAAAATTCAAGTACTGCACAAGGGTGCATGATGCGCAGGACATCGCAGAACATCTCCTTTCGCGGGAGAGCACTCTGGAAATCCGGAAAAAAGTTGATCTCAGAACCCTACCGGCGCGCCCGGTGGTTCGCGGCGATTATGACCTTCTTCCTGATCGGTTCCTGTAGCGCAAGACTTGCCGCCGCCCAGGTAAGCGTGACCACCTATCACAACGATAATGCCCGCACAGGGCAGAACACTGCCGAAACCCTCCTCACACCGGGAAATGTAAACACCACACATTTTGGAAAGCTATTCAGCGGGAGCGTAAACCTCGATAGCTGGTCCGCGGCGCAGCCCCTTTACGTCCCCAACGTTATGATCGGGGGCGTGGCGCACAATGTCGTTTATGTGGCCACCATTAATAACAGCATCTACGCGTTCGACGCCGATAGCGGCGCTCTGCTCTGGACTAATAACTACGGCCCGCCTACACCGTTTGCCGACTTGTGCGTTGATAACGGATTCAACAGCTCTCCTTCGGGTGGTGCCGGCATTGTCGACACGCCCGTCATCGATCCCGTGGCCGGCACAATCTACTTCGTCACCAAAACCGGGAATGGAAGTTCTTCGCCTTTCGCCTTGTACTTGCATGCTGTAAATTTCACCACTGGCTTCGACCAGATCGGCAGCCCAGTCCTAATCATTCCGCCTTCGGGTCCTACCTTCCTTCCGCAATACCACATGAGCCGGCCTGCGCTTTTGCTGAACAATGGGAAGGTTTACGTGGCATTGGGTTCCACCGGATGCAAGGGCCTGAAGACCTTCCCCCACATCAACAATCATGGCTGGATGTTGGCCTATAACGCCGCGAGCCTGAGTACGCCCCCCACCGTGTTCGTCACAACACCTGGCGTGGATAATGGAGGGATTTGGCAAAGCGGCGGCGGGGTTGCGGCCGACAGTGAAGGGAATGTTTACTTTGAAACCGCCGATGCTACTT
>JBAVAV010000352.1:0-1825 GCA_049585895.1 Candidatus Sulfotelmatobacter sp.
GTGACGGGGGTCACCGGCGGGAGTTCAGCTTGAACCTCCGCGTTGTCATCCTGAGCGAAGTAGCGCATTCGCGCAGCGAATACGCTACGCAGTCGAAGGACCCCTATGAGCGTTACGGGTGCGCTACTCGACCGCGCACGAAACATGTCTTGTCTGCGTTACCAACGAACGGAATTCCGAAAAACGTATAGAGCTCCTTCGACTCCGCAGCTGCTTCGCGTTGCGGACGCAGCCACTGCGCTTGATTGCATAACGACGTTGGCTCGTCGCGAGTAGATTGGATTGTGACGAACAAGACCAAGGCTCGTGAGAGGAGCCAACGTCATGCTGATTATAGGCTGTGATTTTCATCCTGGGTTTCAGCAGGTCGCGATCTTTGACAATCGAACGGGAGAAGTGGAAGAAAGGCGGTTGCAGCACCGTGCCGAGGCGGAGCAGTTTTACCGGTCGCTGACGGGCCAGGAAGTGCGGGTGGGGATGGAGGCCTGCGGGCACTATCCCTGGTTCGAGCGGCTGCTGGCGGAGTTGGGCATGGAGCTGTGGTTTGGCGATGCGGCGAAGGTGCGAGCCGCGGTGGTGCGCAAGCAGAAGACGGACCGGCGGGATGCCGAGCACTTGATGCATCTGCTGATCGAAGACCGGTTTCCGCGGATCTGGGTACCGAGCCTGGAGGCGCGGGATGTGCGGCAGTTGCTGGTGCATCGGCACAAGCAAGTGCAGGCGCGGACGCGCACCAAGAACCAGCTGCAGGCCATGGCGCTGAGCCAGGGGGTGCAGAAAAAGTACAAGCTGTGGACGAAGGCGGGGCGCGAAGAGTTGCAGCAGTTGCCCCTGCTGCCGTACGCGGCGGAGCGGCGGAAACGGTTGCTGGAAGCGCTTGACGGGCTGGAAGCAGAGATCGTCGAGTTCGACCGGCGAGTGGCGGAACAAGCGCGGCAGCGGCCGGAGGCGGTGCGGCTGATGACGCATCCCGGAGTGGGTCCGGTGACGGCGCTGGCCCTGGTGCTGACGCTGGGGCCGGCGGAGAGATTCGGATCGGCCAAACAAGTGGGCAGCTACTTCGGCCTGATTCCGAGGGAAGAATCCAGCGGCGGAAAACAGCGGCTGGGCCGGATCAGCAAACAGGGCAGTTCGTTTCTGCGCTTTTTGCTGGTGGAAGCGGGACAGACCGCGGCGCGTTACGATCCGCAGCTGAAGCGCTTCTACAAACGCCTGGCGGTGCGCAAAAATCGCGGCGTCGCCAAGGTGGCGGTGGCCAGAAAGTTGGCCACGCGGATGTACCTGATGTTGCGCGAGGGATGGACGTACGCGCAACTCTGTCAGGCCGTCATGCAGGTGAGCCCGAGTCATTCTGTGGCCGGCGAGTAACCCAGCCGAGCGCTTGAGTGGGCAGCCTGCCTCCCTGAAAAGTCAGGGAGTTCGAACTGAGCAATCGTGGGAGCAAGTCCCGAAGAGATGGATGGTGGAACCTGAGGTTCCACTGCGAGATTGAAATCGAAAGACGACCTTGGTCTTGGAAGTCAAAGACTTTCTACGAGAGCGAAATGGCGCTTTGCTAAACCCAAAAGCGTCTACGGAGATGTGTCGCCACAAAACGCTTGACAGGGCACACCGTCGTTAGAGACAGGATGACAGGGCTAGTGCTCGAGGCCGCGCATTACCACACCCGGCAGGCATTGACCGGCATCATGGGCTGCCCTGCTTTGCAGCCGAAGGCCTGGCCAAACTCCGGCATGTTCTGGACTACGCCGTTGACCCGGAATTCCCGGGGAGAATGCGGATCTGTCTGCACTTGCAGCCGAAGTTGTTCGGGGCGAGTGCTGCC
>JBAVAV010000353.1:0-12373 GCA_049585895.1 Candidatus Sulfotelmatobacter sp.
AACTGGAAGCGATGGCGGGGATTAACCGGGTTTCCGCTTTTCAGAGAATCCGCAAGGTGTGACATATGTCGAGCATGATTGATCAAATCCGCGCTTCCAAGCTGCCGTCGAACATGATGCAGTTTGCGGCGCGGGGTGCCTTGGCGGTCTCGCCCGCTGAGAACATGGAGATCATGGTCTACCTTGCGTTGCACAACCCGGTGTTTGGCGATCTGGCGCGCATGACCCTGGCGGGCTGGGACGAAAAAACGTCGCTGGCCGCGGCGTCGGATCCGAACACGTCGCAAGAAGTGCTCGGCTATTTAATTGCCCCCGAGAACCTGCGCCCCAAACTCCTGCCGGCGTTGCTGGAAAACCCCTCGGTTGCCGAGATTGAGCTCGTCAAATTTGCTCGTTCTGCGGCTCCCGAGGCCATTGCGGCAATGCTGCACAGTCCGCGAGTACGGGCTTCGTCGGGAATTTTAGAATCTCTGCAGGCCAATCCGTATCTGAAGCCCAACGAATCCGACGAAATCAAGACTTTGTTGAATCCTGCGCAAGCAGAACCGGAAGTAATAGTTTCTCCTGAGGAGAACAAATCGCCCGCGAACGAGCAAGCTGAAGGCGCGGCGGCTGAAGGCGAGAAGGCCGCGCCGCCCACGCTGGAAGGCGAACCGGCACAAGACGTCGTTCCGGAGGAAGGCGGCAAACCCGATGCCGCTCCAGGTGAGGCTGTTTCTGAAGACAACGATCCGGCCGATGTGCCTGAGGAAGTGGTGTCGGCATATCTCGAAGAACATGCGGCGGAGATCGCCGCGGAGTGGGATAAACCGTTTCAGGCGATCGGCATACTGGATCTGTTGGGCCCGGATTATTTCCCGGTTTCCGCGGTGGAAGAATTTGCGGCCGATGCCGATGCCATACCACCGGCGACCGCTCCCGTCGCTGAGGTTGAGGTGGCTACATCCGCGGCGCCGGCCAAGGTCGCCGTGCAGCCCAAGGCAGTTGTGCCTGGCAGAAAGCCGCAGATCGCACCCCGGCGCCTGAATGCAGTGCAAAAAATAAACAGTCTTGACGTGAAGGGCCGGATTCAGCTGGCGCTGAAGGGTAACAAGGAAGAAAGATCGATCCTGATCCGCGACGGAACCAAGGTAGTGGCGCTGGCGGTGCTGGAAGCGCCGAAGCTCTCCGACGGGGAAGTCGAAAAATTCGCCGGGCAGAAAAATGTGCTGGAGGCGGTGCTGCGGCAGATTCCGCTGAAGCGCCGCTTTATGAAGAATTACGCCGTAGTGAGAAATCTGGTGTTTAATCCCCGGACCCCGATCGATCTCTCGCTCGGGCTGATGAAATATCTTCTGGTGCAGGACTTAAAGAACCTTTCGGCGAACAAGGATGTTTCCGAAACCATTCGCTCCCTCGGCCTGAAAATGTACAGGCAGAAGATGGACGCGACCACCAAGAAATAGTTGCGCCAGGTGTCACGCTCGATAAAGAAGATCAAGGGGACTATGGCATCTATGCCGCAAACTGATCCAATCGTCGAATTGCTGCAACGCGCGAAAAACATCGCGGTGGTCGGGCTTTCCAGCAACCCGCTGCGCCCGAGTCACGGCGTTGCCGCCTATCTGCAGAGCCATGGATATCACATCATTCCGGTCAATCCGCGGATTGAATCCAGCCTCGGCGAAAGGGCGTATGCTTCCCTGCGCGAAGTTCCCGTCAAAATCGACATTGTGAACATTTTCCGGCGGCCGGAATTCGTGGAAGACGTAGTCGACGAGGCCATCCGGCTAAAAGTCCCCGCAATCTGGATGCAGGAGGAAGTCATCCACGAGAAAGCTGCGGAGAAGGCACGCAAGGCCGGAGTTTTCGTGGTGATGGACCGCTGCATCCTGCAGGAACACAAGATGCGTATAGGATGACGAGCTTTCCTGTAAGCGGAAAATCCGTTAGCGCCCCACGCCGATCAGGACCACGCTGGCATCATCACACAGGCTGGTACCGTTGGCATAGGCGCGGACATTATCCACAATGCTTAAAGCGGATGCCTCCGGCTCAACGGCATGTGCCACAAGGCGGTTGAGGCCGTATTCTTCTTCGTTCGCGTTCACGGCTTCGGTGATGCCGTCGCTGTAAAATACGAGCCGCGACCCTTCCGCCAGGTTGATCCTGCACTCGGAATAGTCTCCACCTGCCAAGCCGAGTGGCAGACCGCGTTCCACGTCGAGGAAGCGGGCGTCACTGTGCTCGATAAGGAGCGGATGCAAGTGTCCCGCATTGGCGAAGACCACTGCGCGGGCTTTCGGGTCAAGCACGGCGTAGACCATGGTCACAAACTTGCCCGCCGGAAAATCGTCACGCAACAGCTGGTTGAGCCTGGTCAGAACCTCCCCGGGACTGCAGCAAGCCTCGGCGAGGGAACGCAGCATTCCGCGAGTGGCCGACATCAGCAGAGCCGCAGCCGTGCCCTTGCCCGAGACATCGGCGAGAACCAGGCCCCAGCGCCCATCCCCGAAGGGAATAAAGTCGTACCAGTCGCCGCCCACCGCGCCCGCGGGAATGCTGACCCCAGTAACGACAAAGCCCGGTATGTAGGGAGAACTCTTGGGCAGAAGGGCTTGCTGAATGGCACGGGCTTCCTGCGCCTCCCGGTTCATGATTTCGCGTTCCGCGCGTTCCGATTGGAAGCGCCGCGCGTTGAACACCGCTACGGCGACGTGATCGCACAACGCCTGAAGAATTATTAGTTGTTGACGGGGAAAGGCATCCAACTCGGGGTGGGATGCGGTGAAGACGCCAACCAGAATATCGCCCACCCGCAGAGGAATCGCTACCTCGGAAAGCGTAGCGTGCTCGCATGCGATGAAGTACTCATCCTTTCGTACATCAGGCGCATAGCGCATCTGGCCTGTGGAAGCCACATACCCCACCATGCCTTCTTTGCCAACTTTCAGGCGATGGCCCTTGCCATGGACCGTGCAGCCGTGCACGCCGGCCAGAACCAGTTCAGCCTGATCATGGAGATAGATACCGGCCTCGACGCAGCCGAAGGAACGTGCCGCTTCATTTACGATTTTGTCGATGAGTTCGTCGAGGTCGAGGATCGATGAGATCTTCCGCGCCGCCTTTTGCAAGCGCTGCAAATCTTCCACTTGATCTTCAAAAAGGGCGGGAGGGGGGACTTTACTGTCAACCGCCGTGCCGGGGATTGTGGCCTCAGAACTCACTTCTCCTCCCGAGCAAAGAACCTTACTTCTCTTTTCGATGCTCCGCCCCGAGGCTGCGATTCTTACTTTGGACTTCAGGGATTGCCTGTGGCGAGCGCAGGCGCTTAATTTCTTCCAGCCGCTCGCGGATACGCTTCTCCACGCCCTCGGCCGTAGGCCGGTAATAGACGCGGTCGCGCAGATTATCGGGCAAACACTGCATGTCGGCGACTTTGCCTTCGACGTCGTGCGCGTACTGGTAGTCCTTGCCGTAGCCCAAGCCTTTCATCAGGGCAGTGGGGGCGTTGCGCAGGTGGAGGGGCACGGGATCGGCTGCGGTCTGTTCCACATCCTGCTGAACAGCGCCGTAGGCCGTGTAGAGCGCGTTAGATTTAGGAGCCACCGAGAGGTATACAACGGCCTGCGCCAGGGCGAGATTGCCTTCGGGCATACCAATGAAATCCACGGCATCACGCGCGGCCATGCACAGCGGAAGCGCATTGGGATCGGCGAGGCCGATATCTTCCACCGCCATGCGCACGACGCGCCGCGCGACGTAGAGCGGATCTTCTCCTGCCTCGAGCATGCGGCCCAGCCAATAGAGCGCCGCGTCGGGGTCGCTGTTGCGCACCGATTTGTGCAGCGCCGAGATCAGGTTGTAATGTTCTTCGCCGGTCTTGTCGTAGAGCAGGATGCGCTTCTGCAGCGCGTCGCGGACGATGCCGTCAGTGATCTCTGCGGGCTTACCTCCGCCGGGCGAACGCGCCAGGCCCGCGGCCACTTCCAGAACGTTGTATGCACTGCGCGCGTCGCCGCTGGTGTAAGCGGCAATCTTCTTCAAGATGTCATCGGAAGCCGCAACCTGAAGCGCGCCCAGGCCCCGTTCCGTGTCTGCCAGCGCGCGCTTCAGCAGCACCACGACTTGATCTTCGATCAGCGGCTTGAGCACATAGACACGGCAGCGCGAGAGCAGCGCAGCATTGATCTCAAACGAAGGATTCTCCGTGGTCGCGCCAATCAGGCGGATATTCCCTTTCTCGACGTGAGGGAGAAAGGCGTCCTGCTGGGCTTTGTTGAAGCGATGGATTTCGTCGATGAAGACGATGGTGCGCGTGCCGTATTGGCGAGCCCGCTCGGCGTCGGCCATGACCTGCTTGATTTCCTTGATGCCGACGAGCACCGCAGAGAATTCGATGAATTCCGCCTTGGTCATGCTGGCGATGATCTTGGCTAGCGTGGTTTTGCCTGTGCCCGGAGGGCCCCAGAACAGGAGCGATCCTGTGTCGTCGCGCTCGATCTGCGTGCGCAGCGGCTTGCCCGGGCCGATAAGGTGCTCCTGACCGACGAACTCATCGAGCGTGCGCGGGCGCATGCGGTCGGCCAGCGGCCGCGTCCGGTCCGCGCCGTCATCCGTGTTCGGAGTGGGCTGGAAAAGTCCCATGGAGTCAGACCTCAGACCTCAGACCTCGGCAAAAACGCACTTAGCTGAGGTCTGAGGTCCGACGTCCGAGGTCGTTTTTTTCTTCATTTTCTCTGTCTCGCGGCTTCGTACAATAAAATGCTGCCGGCCACGCCCGCGTTCAGCGATTCCACTTGCTGCGCGTGCGGGATCATGACGACCTCATCCATCTTCGCCAACAGGTCGCGGGACAGGCCGCTGCCTTCGCTGCCAATAAAAAACGCAACGAAGTCGTTCAGATGCGCTTCGCTCACCGGCGTGCCCTTATGCGAAGAGGTCGCCATCAGGCGCACATTCTTTCCCCGCAAACGGAGCAATACGTCTTCCATGCTTCCGCCGGCGGCCTTCGCCACAACGACGGCTAAGCGGAACACCGATCCCGCCGAGGCTCGAATAACTTTCGAATTGAAAGGACTGACTGTTCCTTCGCCGAGCACGACTCCGGCGCTGCCGAATGCTTCCGCCGAGCGCAGAACCGTGCCCAGGTTGCCCGGATCCTGCAGTCCGCTGAGAACCACCACCGGACCGACGTGCAGCCGTTCAAGCACGTCATCGAGAGAGAACTCTTTCATTCGCACCAGCGCTGCGACGCCCTGCGGAGATTCGCTGGGGACGACGCTGTCGAAGAGCTTGTCCGGAAGAAGAAGAGTTTCGACATGGCTGCCGATCTGTGGCAGCAGGCGCTCGGCGCGGTCTTGCGCTGACTCGCGGAAGAAGATAGCGCTGAAGCGCAGGCCGCTGCGAATGGCTTCTTCAATGATGTGCCAGCCTTCGATCGCGCAATCGCCGTCGTCGGTGCGCTCTGCCCGGGAAAATGCGAGGCGCAGCCGCTTGACTAATGCATTGTGACGGCCCTCGATGCGCCGCAGCCGGTGCTGGGCGTTTACGCTCTCTGAAATTTGTCTCATGCCCACGGCAGTGACTGCATCATACCCGCTTCGTCCCGGTTGCAGCTTTTTGCCGTATTATGATAGTTTCCGCCTCACAATACTTCAAAGCTTTAGGCCGGAAGGGAGCGCTGTGCGCGCCGAAATCCTGAAGATCAACTGTGAGACGCCTGAGATTTCGCTGGTGAAATACGCAGCCGATCAGATTCGGGCGGGGGAAGTGCTGGGTATGCCGACCGATACGTTCTACGGGCTGGCGGCTGATCCATTCAACCTACGGGCGGTCGATCGCGTGTATGACATTAAGACGCGCTCCCGGCACAAGCCGCTGTCCCTTCTGATCGAGAGCGTCGACCACGCCGAGGAACTGGCGAAGCTGCTGCCGGAGGAGTTCTACGCTCTGGCGCGAAAATATTGGCCGGGGCCGCTGACCATCATCGTGAAAGCCGGCTCGCGTCTGCCGTTGAAAGTTACGGCCAATACCGGCAATGTGGCGTTGCGCGTGCCTAATGCCAAGATTCCGCTGGCCGTGGTGACCGCCGCGGCCATTCCGATCACGGCGACTTCGGCGAACCTGAGTGGAGCCTCCGAGTGCACCAGCGCCGATCAGGTGCGCGATCAGATGCAGGGACGTGTCAGCATTATTGTCGATGGAGGCCCGTCGCCTCGCGACATTGCTTCCACTATCATCGACCTCACCGATGAGGGAGAGCGCTGGCGGATTATTCGCGAAGGCGCGATTCCCGCAGAAGAAATTTCCACTTTTTTTGCCCAGGGATGAGCATAGCTAAAGCCAACGGGCACGTGCGCCGCTGGCTTCTGCGGCTGGCAGGGCTGGCGGTCGTGGCGGCGGTGGCTTTCCTTACCGTGACCGGCCTTCGCATCCTTCGCGAAGGCTCGCTCCAGGAAGTGCGCGCTGCGGATGCGATTGTCGTGTTTGGCGCGGCCGAGTATTCCGGACATCCATCACCGGTGTTGCGGGCTCGCCTGGACCATGCGCTTGATCTGTTTCACCAGGGAATCGCGCCGGTCATGATCGTCACCGGAGGCGCTGCGGCCGATCCTAGTTTCAGCGAGGGCGGCGTGGGCCGCGATTACCTGATGCGGCATGGAGTCCCGGAGCGCAGCTTAATCGCCGAAACCCAAGGCGCAGATACAGCCCAGTCGGCGGTGCGGGTCGCGGTGATCATGCGTGCTAATGGCCTGCACAGTTGCGTAGCGGTCAGCGATGCCTATCACGGGTTCCGCATCAAGAAGCTGCTGGAGCACGAGGGTGTCGGACCGGTATATGTTGCGCCCCGGCCTGACTCGCGTCCACACGGTTTCGCGCAGCGCGCATATGCCGTGTTCCGCGAAGCGAGCAGCTATTTTGTGTGGAAGCTGGGAATCACTTAGAACCGGCTTCGGGCTCCGGCTTTCGGGCTTCAGCAAACCAGAGTGGAGCACAGATCTGAGATCCGAAGCCTGAAGCCCGAGCCTGAAGCCCAAAGCCTGAATCCTGAAGCCCGAAGCCTGAAGCCCGAAGCCCGAGCGTGAAGCCTGAAAAGCTTACCAGTTGTTTCTCTCCCGCAAGCTAGTGATGTGCGCTACGTGATGGCGTCCGTGCCAGGAGTAGAGTGCAAGGTTCTTCTCCAGACTGACCACTCCCAGGTGCGGATGGCGGAAGGTACGGTTCCACTGCTCGGGCTTGATCAGTCGCAGCACGCGCACCCAGCGATCATGCAGCGAATCCATCATGGCCAGGGAGACCTCGATCGGAGTCTCCTTCACGTCGGGCAATTCCGCCCAGAGTTGCTCTTCGTAGGGCTTGATGGTGGGCTCGTCTTCGGTGAGCGCCAGCTTGAAGCGGATGTAGGCGTTCATATGGCTTTCAGGGACATGATGCACGACCTGGCGCACCGTCCATCCCTCAGTACGATAGGGCGTGTCGAGTTGTTCCTCTGAGAGTCCTTTCACGGCAGCGCGGAGCCGGTTGGGCGCTTCCTCAATATCGTGGAGCAGGTTCCGTCGCTGTTCTGCGGTCGGTGGACCGTCGTAGGTGAACTTGCCGATGGGATAGCGCAGGTCGGTCATCTTGTAATTGTCCGAGTGAGATTCGTGTCAAACAAACGTGCTTTAAAGATGAGCGTCGGCGCGGGGAAGCTTCAGGAAAAGCGCAGCGGTGCAATGGGAACTTCGCGGTCACATTTCCTCCGCAATGCGGAACCCGTTCAGTTAACTACAACCCCTAGGGCTTGCGTTCCGCCGACCCCATTCCCTCCGGCTTCGCATTTCGGTTCCCCGTGCCCTGGGTTTTGTGCATCCAAGAAGCGGTTTAGACTAAACTTGCGATTCTGAGCGATTTAGGCGGTTAGCAATCACGATTCGGGCGCGGCGGTTGCGCCTGGCAACCGAGGAAAACCATGGCAGCGTCGGTTTGGTCTGGTCACTTAACCTTCGGACTCATCTCCATGCCGGTCCGCTTGTTTTCGGGCGCGCGCAGTTCCGGCATCTCCTTCAACATGCTGCACCGGCCGGACAAGGTTCGGGTGAAGCAGCAATACATCTGCCCCGTCGAAAACGTGGTGGTGGATCGCAGCGAGATCGTGAAGGGCTACGAGTTTCGCAAGGACGAGTACATCATCATCGAGCCCGAAGAAATCAAGAAGATTGAGCCGCAGACCGCCAAGACCATGGAGATTCTAGAGTTCGTCAAGGCGGGCGACGTCGATCCGGTGTACTTCGAGTCGTCGTATTACATGATGCCGGAGGAGGCGGGGCGGCGTCCCTATGCGCTGCTGACGAAAGCGCTGGAAGAGAGCGAGTACGTCGCCATCGCCAAGATCACCATGCACAATCGCGAGTACACGGTCTTTCTGCGCCCGCACGAGGGCGGCCTGATGCTGCACACCATGTACTACGCCGAAGAAGTGAAGAAAGTGGAAGGTTTCGGCGCGCCCGATGTCGAGTTGAAAGACGCCGAAGTGAAAGTGGCGCACCAACTCATCGAAGCGCTGGCCGACGAGTGGGATCCGGAGAAATATAAAGACAGCTTCCAGGAAAATCTGAAGCAACTGATTGAGGCCAAGCTGGAGGGTGGGGAAGTCGCCGCGGTCGAGAAGCCTAAGAAGCTGGCTCCCGTGGTCGATTTGATGGCCGCCTTGAAGCAGAGCCTGGCACAGATGGAAGGCAGGAAGAAGCCAGCGGCTACTGTTCGCTCCGAGGCGCCCGCGGCGTCGTCCAAGGCGCGACGGAAATAGTGGACCTCGGACCTCGGGCTTCAGACCTCGGGCTTCAGACCTCGGACTTCCCATTCAGACCTCAGACCTCGAGCTTCAGACCTCAGGCTCTTGAGTGCGCAGACCTCGGAACGCAGATCCTTCGCACTCCCAGACGTCGGCTATTGATAGCGCCACAAAGCAGTTCGGCGTGGCCGTCCAACTTGTCCTCATCATCCTGCATCCCAGAACTTGCCAGAGAGTACTCCCGAGACCTGAGACGTCAGACCTCAACTGCGAACTCATCTTCCCTCGCTGGCGCGGATTGCGACCAGCGATTAGAATGTTGCATTCCTATCCTGCGTGCTGCCCATGACCAGAATTGTTTCTTCGGAGTGGCGATGAGTTTGCGACGTTTGGGCCGACTGGCGGCCGTGGCGCCTTCGATTCTGCTCTGGATGGCGTGCGGGCAGACCTACCGGCCGGTAGTGATTCCCATTACCACGACTCCGCCGAATCCCAGCAATCAGCACACTGTGTTTGCCTTGACGGGAGATGCTTCAGGGAGTCCAGGTGCGGGGATGCAGATTGACGTATCGGGAGACGCCGACGTCGGTGAGGCGAATGTGGGCCTGATTCCAACTCACGCGGCGCTTGCTCCCAACAACGGGCGCCTATTTGTGGCCAGCGCCGGCAGCCTTCTGCCGGGGGGCACCGATACGGTCTCCATTCTTTTTCCGGCTTCCATCCTTGGAGGCGGCCTATTCCTGGCCAACACCGTCAGCTTGCCCTCGGGCTCGCTGCCCGATTTTCTGGCTACAACAGAGAACAGCTTCGTATATGTTGCGAATTTTGGGACCAATTCGGTCAATGCCATCAACACCACCTCAAGTCAAGCCGGCAATCCGGTGCCGGTCGGAACCAACCCCGTGGCAATGGCGGAGACGCCTGACGCGAAGAAGCTCTACGTGGCCAACCAGGGCAGCAACAGCGTGACCAGCCTGAATACCATAGACCTTTCGCAGAATCCGGTCTCCGGATTTTCGGGAATCACTCCGGTGTGGGTGCTGGCTCGTGCTGACAGCCAAAAAGTCTACGTACTGACGCAGGGAGACGGCCAGCTGGTCACGATCGATACCGCCACGGAGACCGTTACCAGCAGCGTTTCGGTGGGCGGCGGGGCGAACTTCATGTCTTACGATCCGCACCTGAACCGGCTGTACGTGACCAATCCCGTAACCGCGACCGTCTATGTTTTTTCCGCTACGGGCGGAGTGAACGATACGCCCACGCAACTGTTGGCCTTCTCAATGATTTCGGGGGCGAACGCTCCTTGTCCTACCGGATGCTCGCCTGCTTCGGTGGCCGCTTTGCCCGACGGAAGCCGATTTTACGTGGCCAGCTATCAGACGGCTACAACGTGTCCGGACCCGAATGTGACGGGTTCCTGCGTAATTCCGCAGCTCACCGTCTTTGACGCGCAAAGCTTAACCGTGAAGATACCAACACTGTTCTTGCTGGACATGCCGCAGTTTCCGGCGTCGCAGTTTGCCGTGCCTGAAGTTGCTTCTTGCGTAACGACTACGCCTTATGCGCCGGGGCTTACCCGCTTCCGAATATTTGTCGCCGCGGCGGCGGATAGCAGTCGCGTCTACGCCGGGATGTGCGACGCGGGTGCCATTGCCATCGTTACTACGACCGGCGCTAATACGAATAATCCCGACGGCGGCGTACCGCCCGATACGCTCGTCCTCGACGTTGCGGCGCCCTTCGCGGTGTGTGTCGGGACAACTTGTCCCGGCGGAGAACCGCCGCTGCAGAATCCGCTGTTCCTGCTGACGGGGCAGTAGCGGCTGTTTTTGGTGGGGCAAGACCGCAAGATGGCGCGGCTCGCGTATAGCACTGCTCCCTACGCCTTGGTCGTTACTTCTTCCTGTTCTCTCGCGGCGTAGTGGGAGTCAACGTATTCGTCGAGAATCTCGATGAACTCGGCGACGATGCGGTCGCCCTTGAGAGTAGTGAACAGGCGGCCGTCGACGTAGACGGGCGCCTTCGGCTCCTCAAAAGTTCCGGGCAGGGAAATACCGATGTTGGCATGCTTGGACTCGCCGGGGCCGTTGACCACGCAGCCCATCACGGCCAGCTTCATTTCTTCGACGCCGACGTAGCGGCCCTTCCATGAAGGCATCTGCTCGCGCAGGTAGGACTGAATCTGCTCCGCCATTTCCTGGAAGAAGGTGCTGGTGGTGCGTCCGCAGCCGGGGCAGGCGGTGACTTGCGGCGTGAAACTGCGGATGCCCATGGATTGCAGAATCTGCTGGGCCACGCGAACTTCTTCGCTGCGGTCGCCGCCGGGCGCGGGGGTGAGCGATACGCGAATCGTGTCGCCAATGCCTTCCTGCAGAACCACGCCCATGGCTGCGCTGGATGCGACCACGCCTTTGGCGCCCATCCCGGCTTCGGTGAGCCCGAGATGCAGCGGATACTTACAGCGCGCGGCTAGCGCACGGTAAACGTCGATCAGATCCTGCACGCCGCTGACTTTTGCACTCAGAATGATCTGATCGGGGCGAAGGCCGTATTTCTCGGCGAGCGCGGCGGAGTTCAGAGCGCTCACCACCATCGCTTCCATAGTCACTTCGCGGGCATCCTGGGGTTCGGCGAGCCGGGAATTTTCGTCCATCATGCGGGTAAGCAGCACCTGGTCAAGCGATCCCCAGTTCACGCCGATGCGCACCGGCTTCTCATACCTCACGGCCACTTCGATCATGGTTCGGAAATTGTTGTCGTCCTTGCGGCCAATGCTGGCGTTGCCGGGATTGATGCGGTACTTGGCCAGATGGCGGGCGCATTCGGGGAACTTTGTCAGCAGGATGTGACCGTTGTAGTGGAAGTCGCCGATGATGGGCACGCGCACGCCCTGCTTGTCCAGTTCCTCGACAATGCGCGGAACGGCGGCTGCGGCATCTTCGTTGTTGACTGTGATGCGAACCAACTCCGAGCCTGCGCGGGCCAGGGCAGCACACTGCTGGACGGTGGAGGCGACGTCCGCGCTGTCGGTATTGGTCATGGACTGCACCACAACCGGTGCATCCGAACCGACGCGCACGCCCCCGACGATGGCGGTAAGGGATTTTCTACGCTGAATCGTAGCCATGGGAACTTCTAGTTTAACACGCGGAAACGGGCGCTTTTGGTCTGGGACGCCTTCTAGGATACGTGCGACCGGCATGCATATCTGCAGACAGCGATTGGGTAGTCAGGCGTAGACAGGACAAGCACCTCACGTTCCGGTTCCGGTGAGATTCACGACTTGGGGACTGGTGAGATCGTTGTCGCCGAAAACCAGCGTTCCCGTCTGCGTACCGGTGGCGGTCGGCGTGAAGACCACGTTCACCGTGCACTTGGCTCCGACGGCAAGCCCCGTTCCGCAGTTGTTGCTCTGAGTGAAAACTCCGTTTGTAACAATACTCACCACGTTCAGGAACACGGTTCCCTTGTTGGTGAGCGTGACTGCGAGAGGAGAGCTCGAAGTGCCCACCGGCACGCCGGGAAAAGTGAGCGTGCTGGTGGAGGGAACCGCAGCCTGGCCATTTCCCGTCAAATGCACCATGTGCGGGCTGCCGGCGTCGGTATCATTGATCG
>JBAVAV010000354.1:0-1545 GCA_049585895.1 Candidatus Sulfotelmatobacter sp.
GGATCTGCAGCGCGAGATGGGGCTCGCCTATCTCTTTATCTCGCACAATCTGGCGGTGGTCGAGCACATCAGCCACCGCATCGCGGTGATGTATCTCGGCAAGATCGTCGAATATGCCGACAAGAAGACCCTCTTCACCAACCCGCTGCATCCCTATACGCAGGCGCTGCTGTCAGCGGTGCCGGTGCCGAACCCCAAGCTGCGCCGCGAGAAGCGGCTGTTACAGGGCGATGTGCCGAGCCCGATCAACCCGCCGCCCGGCTGCACCTTCCACACGCGCTGCCCGTTCGCCGAGGACCGCTGCCGCCAGGAAGTGCCGGTGCTGAGGGAGATTGCCCCCGGCCACGGCGTTTCCTGCCATTTGGTGAACTGAGGCCCCGGCGGCTTAACTCCCGCCGGGTCGCCCGCGTTAGGCGTTGATGTCGCGTTAGGCGTTGATGTCCGCGAGTTCCTCGATATCCAGGCCCTTGCGGATGCGCGCGACCATCTCGTCCGGGTCGAAATCGATACCCACCGGGTTCTTGTCGCTGGCCGAGCGGTTCGTCATGTAGTCGCGGCCATCGCGGGCGTTATGGAAATTGTCGAACAGCAGCTCGACCTGGTTGCGGTCCGGGTCGTAGTAGTACATCGACGTCGTCATGCCGTGATTGACGCAGCGATGCGGGCGAATGCCCTGCTCCTTCAGCTCTTCGTAATGGTCGGCCAGCGACTCGGGGTCGAAGGTGAAGGCGACGTGGTGCAGCCCGACTTCGCCGCCGGCGCGCGCGGTCTTGCCCTCGGAGGGCGCCTTGTCGGCGAGCGGGCCCGGATCGATAAAAGCGACGCGGTGATGCTCGTCGTCATAGCTGATAAACGCGATGAACTTGTTCTGGTAGAGCAGGTCGGCGCCGAGCACGGTGCAATACCACTCGACCATTTCGTCGCGCCGGTTTGTCTGCAATACCAGATGCGAAAGCTTTTTCGGTGACGCCATGATCGCCTCCCTTGAGCGATAGGTCGTGATCGCACGATCGGTGCACCCGAACGGCGCGCAAGTCAACACCCGGTGGCGATCGCGGTTCGCTCGCGTGGACGCTGGGCGCCGCCCGGCCTATCCTCCTGGCGCAAGGTTTCAAAGGACGCATCGTGCCGCTTCGACCCGCCCGCCATGACTGATCCGCTGCTCGATACCGCGATCCGCGCCGCGCTCGCCGCCGGCGAGGCGATCATGCGCGTCTATGCCGAGCCGTTCGAGGTCATCCAGAAGAGCGACCAGACCCCTGTGACCGAGGCCGATCTCGCCGCCGAGCGGGTGATCGTCGCGATGCTGACCGAGGCATTTCCCGATATCCCCATCGTCTCCGAGGAGACCGCGCCCGAGGACGGGTTCAAGCCGCCCGCGGCGCGGTTCTGGTGCGTCGACCCGCTCGACGGCACCAAGGAGTTCATCGCCAAAAACGGCGAGTTCGCCGTGTGTATCGCCCTGATCGAGGACCAGCGGCCGGTGCTGGGGGTGGTGCACGGGCCGGCCATCGCAACGACCTATGCCGCGCACGGCCCCGGCAC
>JBAVAV010000355.1:0-10821 GCA_049585895.1 Candidatus Sulfotelmatobacter sp.
CGCCATCTCGCTGCTGTTCTCTTTCGCAAACGCGAAAAACGAATTGGCGATCGCGGATGTCCTCAAGCCGCTTGGTGTCCCGCTTTCAATCTCTCACCGAATTCTGCCGGAATTCCGCGAATACGAGCGGACTTCCACCGTTGTCATCAATGCCTATCTCCAACCGGTAATGCAGCGATACCTGGAAAATCTAGAGGACCGTTCGAGGCAACTCCGGCCGATTGGGAGTGTTCCTGAGAAAAAGCGCACCCATCCCCGCATCTTCGTCATGCAATCCAGCGGCGGTATCACCGCGCTGGCGTCCGCCGCCCGCGAACCCGTCCGCACAGTTCTTTCCGGGCCAGCCGGAGGGGTGGTTGGCGCGGCCGCCAGCGCCCGAGCCAGCGGCTTCGATCGCATAATTGCCTTCGACATGGGCGGCACTTCCACCGACGTTTCCCTCGTCGAAGGCGATATCCCGACTGCCAGCGATGCCCAGGTCGCCGGTTTTCCGATCGGCGTTCCCATGCTCGACATTCACAGTGTCGGCGCGGGCGGAGGCTCGCTGGCCCGCTTTGATGCCGCCGGCGTTCTTCGTGTCGGCCCCGAATCCGCCGGAGCCGATCCCGGCCCCATCTGCTATGGCCGTGGTACGCAACCTACGGTCACCGACGCCAACCTATTACTCGGATGCCTACAGCCCACCCGCTTTCTCGGCGGTGATTTCACTCTCGACCTGGATCGCACGCGCCGCATCACACAAGAATGGTTGCAGCGGCAGCGAAGCCCGCTCAGTCTCGAGAAGTTTGCCGCCGGCGTGATTCGCGTGGTCAATGCCACCATGGAGAAAGCCATGCGCGTCGTCTCTATCGAACGCGGACGCGATCCCCGCGACTTTGCCCTGGTCGCCTTCGGCGGCGCAGGAGGTCTGCACGCCTGCGCCCTCGCCGAAGCCCTCCGCATCCCGCGCGTGATCGTGCCCGCGCTGCCCGGCGCGCTTTCGGCGCTTGGAATTCTCGTCAGCGACGTGGTCAAAGATTATTCGCGCACGGTGCTGTGGCGCGTCGCGGGAAAAATTCCACGCGAGCGGCTCGCGCAGGAGTTTGCCTCCTTAGAAAAGCAGGCCGCTAGAGATTTCCGCAACGAGGCTTGGCCGGGACGGGTGCATTACGCCCGCAGCGTCGATGTTCGTTACCGCGGGCAAGGATACGAGCTAAATATCCCGCTCACCCAGAGTCTGCTCGCCAACTTCCATCAGGAACACCGCCGCCGCTACGGCTACGCCCATACGGCCCGCGAAGTAGAACTGGTGACCCTTCGCCTGCGCGCGGTTGTGAAATCCACCACGACTCGCGTGGGAAAGGTTGACCCTCTGGGGATGGCCGCCCCCGGCCGTCCGCTCCGAGCAAAACCGAGGGATGCAAGCCGAGCAAAGCTCGGCTCGGTTTCCCCGCTCAAAGCCCTGGTCCTATTCGGCGGCACGAACCTCTCTACCGCCATCGTCTCCCGCGACTCCCTCCAGCCTGGAAAGAAGTACCACGGTCCCGCCATCATTACCGAATACAGCGCCACCACAGTAATTCCACCCGGCAAGCCCTTCCATCTCGACCACGCCGCCAACCTGATTGTTACAATCCGATAAAAATCGCCTCTACAGCCCGTTCTGGCAACTGGCAACTGGCTACTGGCAACTGTTTTCCGGCTACAATGAAGCCGTGAAACCGAACATCTTCGTCGTTGAAGACGATCCCGATATTTCCCGTCTGGTTCGCCATCACCTGGAGAACGAGGGCTTCGCAGTTCGGGTTTATCCCACGGGTTCCACCGTTCTTATGGACGCCGAGCGCCAGCGTCCGGCGCTGTTCATCCTCGATATCATGGTCCCGGGCAAAGATGGCCTGGAACTTTGCCGCACCGTCCGCCAGACGTCCGGATTATCTGCCGTGCCCGTAATCTTCCTGACCGCCAAGAGCAGCGAGGCGGATCGCATTCTCGGGCTCGAGATCGGCGCCGACGATTACATTGCCAAGCCCTTCAGCCCGCGCGAACTCGTGGCCCGGGTCAAGGCTGTACTCCGCCGCTTTGAGCGCCCCCTCCCGCCCAGCCCGCTGAAAGTGGGAGACATCGAGATCGATCCTTCCGCTATGACCCTGATCGTGCGCGGGAAGCTCGTTTCCACCACCGCCACGGAATTCCGGCTGCTCGACTATTTTGCCCGGCACCTCGGCCGCGTCTTTTCCCGCGATCATCTTCTCGATTCCGTTTGGCGCGACACTTCCTACGTGACGCCGCGCTCGGTCGACGTTTACGTGCGCCGCATCCGCGAAAAGATCGAGCCTGACCCGGAGAACCCGCGTTACCTGAAGACCGTCCGCGGGGCCGGCTACCGCTTCGAAGCGCCCAAATGAGGCACCGGTGAGGAATCGCATCTTCTTCATGCTGCTGGCGGCTTTTCTGGTGGTGATCGCCGTCTCCGCCGTCATCTTTGACTTCATGCTGGTCGGAACCTGGGAATCGTCGCTGCGCTCGGAAATCGAGCGCGATCTCACGCAGAAGACCGAACTGCTCGCGCATCGCGTCGATTCCGACCGCAGTCATTCGCTCGCCGACATCGCGGCTCAGGAAGGACAAGCCGCTGGCGCCCGCGCCACCATCATTGGCCCCACCGGCGAGGTGCTCGCTGATTCCGAGGCCAATCCCGGCAGCTTGGAAAACCAGGCCCACCAAAAGGAATTCGTCGCCGCGCTGGCCGGTCATATCGGGATAGACGAACGCCGCAACGCCGTTCTTAGGATTCCTTTTCTCTACATCGCCGCGCCCGTTTCCGGAGGAGCCGTACGCCTCGCCTATCCTCTTTCTGACCTCGAATCTACAGCGGGGCAGGTTCACCGAAGGCTTGCCCTGGCTTCGGCACTGGCTTTCGTTTTCGCTCTTCTAGTCGCTGCCGCCGCCGCAAACTGGAGCGCGCGCCGTCTCGATCGCCTCCGCGATGGTGCAGCGCGCTTCACCGAGGGAAGCCTTCAGGCGCGCATCGGCGAAAGCTCGCAGGACGAGGCCGGCTCCCTCGACCAAGCAACAAATCAGGTAGAGGGGAGCTTCGCCGCCGTACGGTCCAGCCAGCGTCAACTTGAGACACTGCTCAACAGCATGCAAGACGCGGTCATTGCCGTCGACGAGGACGGCGTTGTGCAGTGGGCCAACCAACCCATGGATCGGCTGGTTCCGCAGCGCGTGCGGCTGCAAGCGCCGGTCGTAGAGACGATACGCGATCCCGACTTCCTCGCTACCGTCAAGGCGGCCACCAGCACTCGCGAGGTGAAGACCGCGCGCGCCACCTCCATCGTAGCCGGCCGCGCCTTCGACGTGACTGCCGCGCCCCTGCCCGGCGGCGGCGCCGTGGCGGTGCTCCGCGATCTCACCGAAACTGAGCGCGTGGAAAAAACCCGCCGCGACTTCATCGCCAACGTTTCCCACGAACTGCGGACGCCTCTGACTTCCATTCAGGGCTACGCCGAAACTCTGCTCGACAGCGCGTCTGAAAACGTTGTGCCCACGCGCGATTTCCTCGAAATTATTCGCAAGAACGCCGCCCGCATGTCGCGCCTTACCGAGGACTTGCTTACTCTGGCCCGCGTCGAATCCGGCGAAACCCGCTTTGATGCTGAACCGGTTCCTCCCATTGAACTGTTGCACGATGCGGAAGAGAGCCTCCGCGAAATTGCCCGCAGCCACGGCGTGAAGCTGGAGATCCATGAACAATCCCAAGAGAATTCGCTGGAGACTTTGCCTCCGGTCCTGGCCGACCGGGAGGCCATTCACCAGGTTTTTTCCAATCTGATCGACAATGCGTTGAAGTACGGGCGCGCCGGCGGACGCATTGTACTGGGCGCACGCCCCGCGCCCCGCGGCATCGAATTTTATGTCCGGGATTTCGGCGGCGGTATTCCTTCCGAGCATCTGCCGCGCCTCTTCGAGCGCTTTTATCGCGTCGATAAAGCCCGCTCCCGTGAATCCGGCGGCACCGGTCTCGGACTCGCCATCGCCAAACACATCATGCTGGCCCATGGCGGCTCCATCCGCGCCGAAAGCGAACTCGCCCACGGCTCGACTTTCTTTTTCACCCTTCCAACCGCCTAAAAAGTCAGTAATCATTTCGTAAACCGCGATTCGGCTGGCCCGGTGTAAGATCGGTTCAGACCTTCTATCCGGAGATGCCATGAAACGAATTACGGCTTTCATACTGCTGCTTGCCTCCAGTGTTGCATTGTCGCTACCGGCGAATGCTCAACGCGAAAACCGAAGTATCGGAGAAAATAGACGCGAGGCCCGGAAGGCTGCGAAGCAGCAGCGGAAAACCGTAAGAAGGGCCTCCAGGAAACAACGGAAAGCACTGAAGAAGGACCAGAAGGCGCAACGCAAGGCGGCCAGGAACGGGCGCCGTACGGCACGATAGCCTTCACGGCTGCCGCCGAAGAAAAACCCCCAAGAATTCACAATTTCTTAACCCACGCCCGAACAAGAAGACCTATTCTGACCATCTATTGTTATGAAAGGGGGCTTCTTACGAACGGCATAATGGGGATGGCGAGCCAGCCGACCCGTATCCCAATTCGCGCCGTTCCAGCCCGAGCCGGAGGGATAACCTGATGAGCACCGCCCGTGTCGAAGGCGTCATTCCCGAACCGGCTCATCAGTATCTGGTGCGCCGCACCGTCGAGGCCTGCCGTCTGGCAAAAGAGGCCGCGGGAGCGGCCGCTGAAGGCATCGCCAGCGGCTCGAGTTCTCTGCTCAACTCGTTGCGGCAGCGCGAGCGCGAACTCGACACACTCGACATGGAAATCGATAGCGGTGTCACCACTGCCATTACTGAAGTTGAGCCCGCCGAGGCCCGCGAGCTGCTTGCGTGCATGAAGTTCATGATCGGGCTGGAGCGCATCGGCGACCTGCTGCTGAGTTTTGCCAACAGCGCCCAGGCCGCGTCCGGTCGGGTCGATTCCGAAGACACTCGCGACCTCACTCACATGGCCACCATCCTGGAAAAGATGCTGACCGATTGCGGCGAGGCTTTCTCCGCTCGCGATGTCGGCAAGGCCGTCGACGTCCTGCGCGCCGACGGTGAGATGGACCGGCTACGCAACCTGATTTTTCTGCGCCACATCGAGAATCCGGAGAACGTGGCTCACCAGGCCAGCCTGCAGGTCATCTTTATGACGCAGTCACTGGAGCGCGCCGGCGACCACGCCAAGAATCTCGCCGAAGAGGTCTGCCACTTCGTCAGCGGACGCACCGTCCGCCACGTCTTAATGGCTTACGACAAGCCAGTCGAGCAGATGTTCATCGACTATCTGCGCCGCCGCGATTCACACCGCTGATTGGCTCCGGGCAGCACGGGCATCCCCTTCGACCTACTCAGAGCCGGCTCTGTCTGCGCACTTGCAGGAATCCTCAGCTAGTAATCCTCACCTAGTCATCCCAAGCGGTCGTGTGCGGCCTTGTGGGTGGGGGAGCGGCCGTGACTCGAACACGCGGCTTTGTCCGCGGGTGAGGGGGGTGAGCCGGATTGTTTTGGAGGGCGGAACCGGCCGTGTTAGCCTATCGACGGCAGGGCATGGGCGGGCTCGGAGCCGTCGTGCCGCTTGCCTGATTGACTGTTCTCTTCCGGTCGCCTCATGTCTGCCGAATCCAAGCCTCCCAGGCCGGGTGTATCTCCCTTATCCACAGGGGGTTCCGGCGGTCCACCGCAAACAGAAGAGCCTAAGAAAGAGCAACTTTCGAGCCGCAACCGGGTTTCATCCAGTGTGAGCACTGCCGCCATAAACCGGGGCGTGTTAACGGCCGCCGCAGCCTCGCCTACGACGAGTGGGCTGCAGCCGGCGCTGGCCGTCGCCACGTTTACCGATGCGGAAGTGATGCTGCGGGTCAAGGCAGGCGATCAGTCGGCGTTTGACTATCTGGTGCAGAAGTACCGGCGTCCGCTGGTGAGCTTCATGTATCGCATGGCGCGCAACACGGCGGCGGCGGAAGACCTGGCGCAGGAGGTTTTTCTGCGTGTATACCGCTCGCGGGAAACATACCAGGCCAGCGCGAAGTTTACGACCTGGCTGTACCGCATTGCGACCAACCTGGCGGTAAATCATGCGCGCGACACGCGGCACGAGAGGCCGGAAGTGACAGTCAGCCTGGACGAGCCGGACCAGGAAACCGGCACTACGCTGGACGTGGCCGATGCCGGCATCACGGCCGAAGAAGCGATGATGCGGCGGGAGCGGCTGGCGGCGATCCGCGCGAAAGTGGACGCGCTGCCGGAGCGGCAGAGGCTGGCCGTGATCATGCACAAGTACCAGCAGATGGATTACAAGCAGATCGCCGCAGTATTGAAGTTGAGCGAGTCGGCGACCAAGTCGCTGCTCTTCAGGGCCTACGAGGCGTTGCGGGAACAGTTGAAAGAGTTTCTCAAGTGAAAGAGTTATTGGCAGTTTGGATTTGCGGGTTGGTACAGGTGAATTAACACTGGCGAAGAAAAATCAAGGGGATGCGTTATGAAGTGCGATGAGATTCGTGAGAGGATGCCGGACCTGGCGTCGGGTCTGGCGGAGAGCACGCCGGAAATCGGTGGGCATCTGGCGACTTGCGGAGATTGCGCGGGCAAGCTGGAAGAGTTCCGCCAAACCATGGCATTGCTGGATGAGTGGCAGGCGCCAGAGCCGTCGCCGTATTTCGATGTCCGGCTGCAGGCGCGGGTGCGGGAAGAGATGGCCAAGCCGCAAGCTGGCTGGCTGGCTTGGTTTAGGCGGCCGATGCTGGCGGCCTCGCTTACCGTGCTCATGGGAATTGGTGTGGGCCTGTTCTTCGCGCGCAACAGCGGCATTTACGCGCCGGGCGGAGGCGAGCGCGTCGCGATTATGGATACGCAGCCACAGGCGGCGGAGCCGGCCACCGGGGTCAGCGATCTGCAGGCTCTCGATAAGAACCACGACCTGTATTCCGACTTCGAGTTGCTGGATGACCTGGAAGTGCAGCCGAATGTCGTGGCCACTCCGTAGTGGCGAAGATGGAACGCTGGACGAAGAAATAGAAGCAGCATTGTGCAAGCGGAGGAAGTACAGAAGGAAGAAATGAAACGTGCGAAGTTCATCACGAGATGGATGGCGGTGGCCTGCCTGGGGGCGGCGACCGTCTTGACGTCTCCATGTCTGGCGCAACGCAATAACTTCCGGCTGGCCGCGCAGCAAAGACGGGACTCCCAGCAACCTCCGAAGCGAGATCAGAACGGACCCCGGCGGCAGCAGCAAGGGCACGTTGGAGATTGGTTGCGGCGTCACAAGGATCTGCCTCCCGCTGAGCAGGAGCGGGCTCTGCAGAATGACCCGGGATTCCGCCGCTTATCTCCGGAACGCCAACAGCAGTTGCGCGAGAGGCTGCATCATTTTTCCGGCCTTCCACCCCAGCAGCAACAGCGCATCCTGGACAACATGGACCGGTGGGCGCACCTCACGCCCGACCAAAAGCAGGCGGCGCGGCAGGTTTATGGCCAGATGCAGCAGCTTTCTCCCGACCGGCGGCGCATGGTAACGACGGCCGTACGCGATCTGCGCGCCATGCCTGCGGAGCAGCGGGAACAGATCATCAATTCCGATCGCTTCCGGGGCATGTTTTCACCACAGGAGCGCGACATCATGCGCGGAGCTGCCAGGCTTCCGCTCGCGCCTTCCGAAGGCGGCAAAGGCGAGGAGCCACCGCCGCCCGAGGAGTGAGGTAGTTCTCAGTTCTCAGTTATTTCTAATCTTTTTAGTGGAAATCGTGTGACGTGGTTTCCGCTTTCGTCACAAACAGCGGCAGCACACGCTCGGCTCTCACTGAAATTACGCTGTCCTGATTCTGCAAAATTCCCTCAATTGCCAGAAAGCGCTCCCTGGCCAGCAGCAGGCGATGGCGGTGAAAAAGATCAGGCGTGATGATGGCATTGGCTACCCCGGTTTCATCTTCCAGACTGAGAAAGACAAATCCCTTAGCAGTGCCTGGACGCTGGCGAGTGATGACGCAGCCGCCGATGCGAAGACGCCGGCCACTGGGAATGCCGCTCAACTCACTGGCGCGGCGAATGCCCATGGCCGTAAGCCAGGCGCGGCGGTACGCCACGGGATGCGGGCCCACGGTCAGTCCCGTACCGTGAAAGTCGGCCACTAAACGCTCTTCGTGGTTCATGGGCTCGAGAGGCGAAGGTGAGTCCGGTTCGGGCAGATGCTCGAGTAGCGGGCCGGAGCCGCGCACAGCGCATTCGACCTGCCAGAGAGCGTCCCGGCGGTGAAAGACTTTCTCCGTGTCTCCGTGTCTCCGTGGTGAATTTCCGATTTTGTTCAGCGCGCCGATTTCCGCCAGCGTATTCAGTTCGTCTTTGCGCAGTTCGGGAACACGGCGGGTTAGATCGTGAATGGAAGTGAAAGGGACGCGGGCACGTTCGCGTACCAGCGCCTGAGCAGCGTCTTCCCGCAACCCGCGGACGTAGCGCAAGCCAAGGCGCAGCGCCGGCGTTGCGCCGGCTTCCAACGTACACATCCATTCCGAACACATCACATCCACTGGTAGCGCTTTCATGCCGTGGCGTTGCGCATCTTTCATGAGAGTGGCGGGAGAATAAAATCCCATGGGCTGGTTGTTGAGCAGGGCGGCGGTAAACGCCGCGAGATAGCGGCACTTCAGATAAGCGCTGGCATACGCAATGAGCGCGAAGCTGGCGGCGTGCGATTCAGGAAATCCATAAAGCGCGAAAGAAGTGATGGAAAGAATGATTTGTTCCTGCGCCCCGGACGGGATTCCATTGTGCGTCATGCCAGCGCGCAGTTTAGCTTCAATTTCTTTCATGCGCGCCTGCGAGCGCTTGAAGCCCATGGCGCGGCGCAGATCTTCGGCTTCGCCTCCGGTGAAGCTGGCCGCAATCATAGCGATGCGAAGCAACTGTTCCTGAAAAAGCGGCACGCCGAGCGTGCGCTTAAGCACCGGTTCGAGCGAAGGATGCGGATACGTAACCTCTTCCCGCCCCTGGCGGCGCAAGAGAAAAGGATTGACCATTTGCCCGACGATGGGGCCGGGGCGGATGATCGCCACCTGCACCACGATGTCATAGAAGCGTTTGGGGCGCAGGCGCGGCAGGCACGACATTTGCGCGCGGCTTTCCACCTGAAACATGCCAATGGTGTCGGCTTGCTGCAACGCGGAATAGACTTCGGGATCGTCCTGGGGAAGATGCGCCAGGTCGACTTCCTCGCGATAGTGATTGCGGATGAGTTCGATCGAGTCTTTGAGCACCGCCATCATACCCAGGCCGAGCAGATCGACTTTGATGATGCCCATGTCGGCGCAATCTTCTTTATCCCACTGCACCACGACGCGGCCGGGCATGGAGGCGGGTTCGAGCGGGACGACGGAGTCAAGTTGTCCCTGGCAGATGACCATGCCGCCGGAGTGCTGGCCGAGATGGCGCGGCATATCCTGTACGGCGATACATAATTCATAATATTTGCGCAGGCGCGGATGTTTGAGATCGAGCCCGGCATCGCGGAAGCGGCGGTCGAGCGCATCGTTTTCATCACGGAATTCCCAGGTGGCGACGGCGGCGGAGATTTTGTTGAGAGTTTCAGGATCGAAGCCCAGCGCCTTGCCCATTTCGCGCGCCGCCATGCGGTTGCGATAAGTGATGACGTTGGCCGTCATGGCCGCGCCGCGTTCGCCATATCGCCGGTAAACATACTGGATAACTTTTTCGCGGTCGTCGCCGCTGGGCAGATCGAGATCAATATCAGGCCATTCGCCGCGCTCTTCGGAAAGAAAACGTTCGAAGAGAAGCTCCATGCTGATGGGATCGACTGCGGTGATGCCGAGCGAGTAGCAGACAGCGCTATTGGCGGCTGATCCGCGGCCTTGCACCAGGATGCTCTGCTCACGGCAGAAACGAATCAGATCCCAGACGATGAGGAAATATCCGGCGAGATTGAGTTTTTCGATCAGAGCCAACTCACGCTCAACCTGACGACGGGCGCTGGTTTGCATGTCAGTTGCGGCTCGCCGGTAGCGCTGGCGGAAACCTTCCCAGGCGCGCTGTCGCAGGAACGAGTTCATGGTTTCGCCTTCGGGAACGGGATAGCGCGGGAATTCGTAACCGAGATCGTTGAGCGTGAATTCGAGGCGCGAGGAAAGTTCGAGCGTATTGGCGATGGCTTCGGGCAGGTCGGCGAAGAGTTGCCGCATCTCCTGCGGAGATTTCATGTGGCGCTCGGAGTTGCGCGCCAGCAAACGTCCCGCCGTTGATAGCGTGCGATGATGGCGAATGGCGGTGAATGCGTCGCACAGTTCGCGATCTTTGGCAGTGGCGCAGTGGACGCCGTTGGTGGCGAGCAAAGGAAGATTCAGCGAGCGCGCGATTGCGATGGCAGCCCGGTTGCGAACTTCTTCTTCACGCTGAAAATGGCGCTGCAACTCGACATAAACATTACCGCGGCCGAAAAGTCCAACGAGCTTTTCGACTTGCCGGTTAGCTTCTTCGATTCCTTTCTGCTGCAAGGCTGTGGCTAGCGGCCCTTCCGCGCCGCCGGTCAGGCAAACGAGCCCGTCAGCGTGCTCTTCAAGCTCTTCTTCCCGGACCGCGCCTTCACCTTTCTTCGCACGCAATTTCATTTTGGTGATCAGGCGGCAGAGATTTTGATAGCCAGCGCGTGAGGAAACCAGAAGCGGAAGGCGAAAGGATTCCTCATTCGGAGCAGAGAATGATTTGTCATTTTCAGCAGGGTGAGGAATGTCCATTCCCGCTGCGGCTTGCCGGTTATAGGGATTCTTCGACTGCGCTGG
>JBAVAV010000356.1:0-1702 GCA_049585895.1 Candidatus Sulfotelmatobacter sp.
CCTTTATCTTGTTCGAAAACGCGAAGTCGAAGGGCAGATTCGTGGTGACTGGAATCGGTCTGCCATTCCTTATGAATGGCTTGAACTTCCATTTCTTGGCTGCGTCCAGCGCTGACTTGGCGAGAACCGGATCTCCACTGATCAATTCGACGCCTGCCACGTCCCCGGTTTCGGAAACCCGAACCTTGACCAGGACCCGGCCTTGCAGTTGCTTGTCCTGCGCCAGCCATGGGTAGTCTGGTTTCTGTATCTTGATAGGCTCCAACTTCGTAGAATCGGCGGCATTTGATTGCTCAGCGCTGGGTTGAGGGGCAGTTTGGCCCGTTATAGGCTTGTCGCCAGACTGCGACGCCCCGGGCCCCTGCGGAGTTGATGCTGACTCCGATTGAGCCCACGCCCCTGCGCTGGTCAACATCAGGAGGGCTACAAGTTTCCACGCAGCTGGCATAACAGCGCAAGATTGTACCCTAGAATGCCCCGGCCCGCAGAAATTCGAGGTTGAAAAATGAAGGCCACCCGTAACTTTTTTTCCTCTACCCGTTATCCTTGTGTAAGGTCAAGCTGCGGAGACCTCGTTGAAGGTTCTGAAGAAAGAAGCGGACGAGTCAAAGCTGTGGACGGGATGCTGACTCGCGCAGACGGCAACATCGGCAGGGTTGCGGCCGAACTTATACCGCTGGTGCGCATCGCCGGTGATTTGCGCACTTTGCCGCGTGAAAAATTTAAAGCGCGACTCAAATCTGAACTGGGAGGCAGATGTATGGCTACTGTTGTTGAACCGCTTGCGGCCGTTCGTTCGATTGTGTCACCACGTTTGTCGTTCAAGGATGCCGCCAAGGCGATCGAGTTCTATAAGAAAGCTCTTGGCGCAACGGAAACGTTCCGCTTCGAGGTAGGAGGTCAGATTGCACATGCCGAAATCGCGATTGGCGCATCGATGATGATGCTGGCGGGGGAGTGGCCTGAAGGCGGCCGATTCAGCGCTGAGACCCTCGGTTCCTCGCCGGTGCAGATGGTGATCCGCGTCGATAATGTGGATTCGTTTGCGGGACACGCCATCGCTGCGGGCATGAAGGTGGCGCGGCCTCTGACGAATCAGTTCTACGGCCACCGCGATGTGCTGCTTGCCGATCCTTTCGGCTACACATGGAGCGTCTACACCGTGACGGAAGAAATGTCGGTTGAAGAGATGCACCGGCGCATGGAAGGCATGAGCACGGGTCCGGAGGGCGGACAGACTTCCGAGAAGGACGCTCTGCAGAAAGGTGTAGCCCCGATTCGTCGCGGCTTCCGCACGGTGACGCCTTACATGATTGCGCCTGATGGGGATGCGCTGCTGGCCTTTGCGAAAAATGCCTTTGGCGCGGAAGAAACCTTCCGGGCAATCGGCGGAGCTGGAGGAATTCACGGCGAGATCCGCATCGGGGACACGATGCTGATGATGGGCGGCGGGATTCCCGGCAAGCCCTTCAATGCCAAGCCGAACGCAACGGCTCTGCACATTTATGTCGAGGACACGGATGCAGCTTACAGGAAAGCCTTGGCGGCCGGTGCTGCTTCGATCAGTAAACCCCAAGACCACGAATATGGAGAGCGCGGAGCCGGCGTGAAGGATCCATTTGGCAACTACTGGTACATCGCTACGCACAAAGGCGAGAGCTACATGCCGAAGGGGCTGCACAACGTGAATGTATATATGCAC
>JBAVAV010000357.1:0-1797 GCA_049585895.1 Candidatus Sulfotelmatobacter sp.
CATCTACGACGCGGAACCGGGGACAGTTCTCATCGACGGCCGGCCGATCCGCGAGTTCGCGTTAGCATCCTTGCGCCGAAGTATCGGCTTTGTGCCGCAGGAAACTTTTCTGTTCAGCGACCGCATCCGCGAAAACATTGCGCTGGGTGTGGACTCCGCCTCGGACGAAGAAATTCACAACGCGGCCGAAGCCGCAAACATCGCCAATGACATCGAAAGTTTTCCCGACAAATACCGGACCCTGGTGGGCGAACGCGGCATCACGCTCTCCGGCGGTCAGAAGCAGCGCACCGCGATTGCCCGCGCGTTGATCCGCAACCCGCGCATCCTCATTCTTGATGACGCGCTCTCCAGCGTCGACACCCACACCGAAGATAAAATTCTGAACCATCTGCGCAACGTAATGCAGGGCCGCACCACCATCTTCATTTCGCACCGCGTGTCCACGGTTCGCAACGCCGACCGCATCGCCGTGCTGCACGAAGGCCGCATCGTAGAATTGGGCACGCACGACGAATTACTCGCCTTGAACGGCTACTATACCGACCTGTATAACAAGCAACTGCTGGAAGAGGAACTGGCCGAAGTTTGAGGCCGGAATCCTCATGAAGCGCATCGACGCGCCCGAGATTCTCGACTCCGACGCCTGCTCCGTCGAAGATGTTCGGATTTCTATGATGGATCTGGGCCGCGTGAATCGCTGGTTTGGCGGCGTGACCACCACTCAAACACTGATCGAGCGAGTCGCCCGTACCAGCGGTCAGAAACATCTCTCAATTCTGGAAGTGGCGGCAGGTTCGGGAGAAGTTCCCCGCATCGTTCGTCCGCGCTTGGCTCGACACGGCATCGATCTCGAATTTACCCTGCTGGATCTTGCGCCAGCTCACCTGCACCGCGGAAACCGATCCGTCGTAGGCGACGGCCTAGCGCTTCCCTTCCGCAATGAATCGTTTGATCTTGTGAGCTGCAACTTATTTGCGCATCATCTCTCTCCTGCCCTTGTTGGACAGTTCGTCAAGGAAGCGCTTCGAGTGAGCAGACTTGCAGTGCTGATCAATGATCTGGTGCGTCATCCGCTGCATCTTGCACTGGTCTATGCCGCATTTCCGATCATGCGCAGCCGCGTGGCCTGGCTCGACGGCATCACGTCAGTGCGCCGAGCTTATGTTCCGGAAGAGATGCGAGACGCGATTCTCTCCTCAGACTTTTCCAACGGCATTCCACGCATAGAAATTTCGCGGCATTACCTTTTCCGGATGGGAGTGATTGTCTGGAAGGCGGAGAAGGCAGCTTGAGTTATGCCGTTGCCTTATCGTACCGCCAGCACTTCGCGGATGTTGTCGCGGGCGAGGAAGAACTTGATCGAGGCGAAATCGCGAAACAGATTTTCGATGTGGCGGTTGTTGAACACGCGTTGCAGGTGGAATCCATCCACGACGGCAGGCGCCCCGGATCCCCGCCGCGTTTCGCGGCGCAGCACAATGCGCTGCATCTCGAGTGTGTCCACGTCGGTAATGTGAAAGCGGTAGCAGGGCGAATCCGGGCCCGCATCGCGGGTATGGAAAAACGCCAGCAGCATGCCTCCGGGCTTCAGCACCGACCACAAGCGTCCCACCACGGGTTTTACCAACTCTTCATCCAGGTAATCGGGCAGATTCCAGCACAGGACCACGTCGAAGTGAGCCGTGGGATAAACCAGGTTCTCAGCAAGAAATTTCCGGCTGTCGAGAGTCACCGCGCCGGTGGCGTCTTTCGTCATCAGCTCCGGATCAGTCGAGGCGGTAAGCAGGTCTTCGC
>JBAVAV010000358.1:0-2492 GCA_049585895.1 Candidatus Sulfotelmatobacter sp.
CATCCCATATGGTGTGGGTGATCGAGACTCCGACGGACATGAAAACGTATTTCCCGTTGACTGTATCTATAGTGCCGTCCGCATCCCGAGGCTGAATTCCCTGAGCAGCGGTAACGGCGGCTGTCTCCGTCGTCGTTGGCGGAGTATTGCTGCCCCCGGGATAAAGGCCGCCTTCGACGCCCTGATAGCTTCCGGTTCCGAGATCGTTCCAGGGAATGAGTGGGTTGCTGGTTCCGGGGATATCCCACGAAATATTCTTGCAGCCCGCCGCTCCCGTGGTCACGGCCACGGGCATCGTGAAGTTTACCGACGTCGTATTGAGAGCAGCGTCCTGCGCCTGCGCCGTGAAGCTGTAGTTGCCCGCTGCAACGGTGGAACCTATTTGTCCAGAGATCGCACCAGTGGACGACAAGCTTAAGCCTGACGGCAGGCTGCCGGAGAAAACCGTCCAGTTAAGCGCCCCGCTGCCGTTGACGGCGGCCAGAGGATAGGAATACGCGGAACCGATGGTGCCCGGAGGTAAGACAGGGTAGCTCGTGATGGCGAACGTAGCAGGATTCGTTCCGGATGCCGTTACGCTTACGGACTGTCCCAGGATCGTGTCGAAGCTCACGTATACAGCGTTGGCGTAAGAGCCTGCCAGCGACGGGTTGAACGTCACTTGAAACGAATAGGACTTGCCTGGTTGGATCGCCGTCTTGGGCGTAAACCCGCTCGTGCCGAAGGGTGGCAGGGCAGTGGCCGCGTTGACGTGGAACGGGCTGTGGCCCGTATTCGTCACTGTTACCGTTTGCGAAGTTGTCGTGCCTAAAGCTTGCGGAGCGAAATTCAGCGTGGGTGGGCTTATGCTGGCCACAGCAGTCGTCGCATTTCCGGTGCCGGTCAAAGGCACCACCGTGGGGCTTGCACCCTGAATCGTAACCGTGAAGTTGCCGCTGTACGCCTGCGCGGCCGCCGGAGCAAAGTCCACACAAAATGTTTGCTTGGCTCTGGCCTGCACCGTACCCGGTGCGTAGCCGTAGTTCAACTTAAACACTCCGAAAGGAGTGAGGCTGAAGCTGTTGATGGTGATCGCGGTCGTGCCGGTGTTCGTCACCATGATTTCGGTGCAGTTGGACGTTAATCCCACCGTGGTCTTGGCAAAGGCGATCGAGGCTGGCGTGACCGTAAAGCTTTGAGCAGTGAGCGGCTCGGTGCTCCCTACTCCCATTACATAAATCGCGCAGGCGAACTGCAAATAAGACGCGAGCCGGAAGAACTTATGCATCGTAGCGTTTCCTCCCTGGGCTATTGCAGCCAGGTATTCCAGGGCCCGTCGCGGCACCTGGGCATTACTAAAGACTTTCGAAGGGCCTGGGCAATTCCATATTTTTGAGGTTCCACATGCCTTACAGGTCCATCGCTTGGGGTGATGAGGGGGGAATTCGAGTCCCTACCTTAAAATACTTCCGTCTGCCTGTCAACAAAAACCCCAGAAAACATGCGGGTTTGCAGTTCCCTAAACGTCGCAACATCTTGCACATTGCCGATGCTGTTTCTTGCGGCAGATTCACGATCCCTTGCCAATATTACGGAGGAAAGCGGTGCTAGGGTCTTTGGTCACTAGGGCTTTTGACCTCTTGCAGTAATTTGCAGTCCCGTATACCTTCAAGTCACTGGGGCTTGCAAACAGCCCGTATAGCACAGGAACGTAACTCCCCCCAAATCCTTAAGGTTTCTTTAGGTAGCAGGATTATAGTTTTTAACGCGCAAGCGGAATTGCCTTCGAGTTTTTCTCTCCCGATGACAGCCCAGGGTCATGAATTGTGACTCAGAGGGCGGAGCTCCAAGTGGGCTATTTTGAATTGCGATCCCCGCCCAGGACATTCGCCTAATCTCCCATCCAAGGCGTTCGCTAGGAACTGGTTCCCGTGTTGGTGATCTGTTATCCTTCAATTCTCCCGAGCTTGTCGCAGCCAACCTATTTTTCTTGCAGAGATCATTTGCGACTGAACGAAGACTCTGCCGACGATTTCCGGAGGGAAGCTTCATGAAGACGAAGGTAGGGTTGATGACCGGAGTGTTGCTGTTGTTCGCACTGCCACTTCTGTCTGCCCAGGAGAACGACCTCACCGCCAAGGTGGCAAGCTCTACGGCGACTGACAGTGTCCAGCCTACGACTCCGCAGTTGCAGCAACGCGAGTCCCGTTACCACCTCGCGGCGAACGACAACTTTGAGGTGACATTCGAGCTCAGTCCCGAATTTAACCAGACTGTTACCGTGCAGCCGGACGGATATGTGTCCCTGAAGGCCGTCGGAGATGTGAGAGTAGCCGGCCAGACCATTCCGGAGTTGACGCAGACTCTGCGCTCCGCCTACGGTAAAATTCTCAACGACCCACTGATCGCAGTGGTCCTGAAAGACTTCGAGAAGCCTTACTTTATAGCCAACGGCCAGGTAGCGCATCCTGGTAAATACGAAATGCGAGGCAACATTACCTTGACCCAGGCGG
>JBAVAV010000359.1:0-2045 GCA_049585895.1 Candidatus Sulfotelmatobacter sp.
TCGATCCTCTTGCCGCGCTTTCTCCCGAAGACGCCGAAATGCACCGTAAAGCCCAACGCTTTGCCCGCTTGCTGGTGGATGAAATCAAGCTCTATAACCAGGCCAAAGTGGCGGAAGGTCGCCGAAACAAAGACCTCTATGACCGCCTAAAGCCCGACATTGATAAGAGCCGCACCACGTACCAGAAGCGCTACGGTGATACGGCAGCAGGCGGCGTGGATTATTTTCAGCAGGAATTGCTCCGCAGCCTGGGCGAAGATGATGCTTCGATCATGGGCGCGGGTTTCCACCGCTAGCTCACAACAGGATTCTTTGAAGTCTCGACTCCGCTCCAAACATAAAAGTGGTTCGATCAGGTCTAAAGTGGTGGTGGCTGCGGGCTGCGGCAGTTGCCTGCGCGCTGGTTGCAGGCGCGCTATCAGACGCACGGGCCCAGTCACAGGCCTCACCCGGTTCTCCTCACGAGCAGGCGGCCGAGAGTCAAGCCAGCGGTGAAGCCGCTCAAGCCTCCGTTCCCGGCTCGGGCACACTCTCTAAAAAGAAACCTGCGCCACAAACATCGACGGGCGCGAAAACTTCCAAGAAACCCACTACTGCAAGTTCAACCAAAAAGACTGACACCGGCGGCAAAAGCCGCTCTGCCAGCCTCCGGAAGCGTCGAACCGCCTCTCCTCGGGTTCGCCGGATGCGGCAGGCCTTCGTAGCATCAGCCAGCTTGCGCCCCATGGCACAGCAGCTCCTGCAGGATCGTTCGCCAGCTGCCTACGCCGGGGTGGAAAGCTATGCGCGCACCCATTCCAAGGAAGATGCTGGCGCGCTGGCATGGCTCGCGGTAGGTTACGCGCACGTCCTCGATCACGATTACGCCAAAGCAATCGATCCTCTTAATCGTGCCAAGGCTCACGCCGGCGATCTGGGCGACTACGTGGCGTACTACCTGGGAACCTCCTACCTGCAAACCGGGCGCACGGCCGAAGCGATGTCGACTCTGGCGGACTTCGCCACGGCCCATCCAGATTCACTGCTGGTGCGGGATGCACACGTAAGCTATGCCCAGGCTCTGATGGCGGAAGGGCATGCGGCAGAAGCGGCGAGTTTGCTGGCGCAGAACCGTCTGCCCGTGCGGTCCGATGTAGAGCTCGCCCTGGGTCGCGCGTATGCGGCCTCGGGTGATTCTTCCAAAGCTGCCGAGACGCTGGCGAACGTCTACTACACGATGCCGACCAGCTCCGAGGCAGATGCGGCCTACGCTGAATTGAAGAAGTTGCCATCCGCCCCGCCTCCGACCGTGGCACAGCGCAAGACGCGTGCTGAGCTGCTGATAAAAGGACGGCGCTACGCCGATGCCGCCGATGAATACCGCAACCTTGTCGTCGACGCCAATGCGGACGACAGGCCTGCGATGCAGCTTGCCCTGGCGGACGCCTACCATCGCGGCGGAAAAAACCGCGAGGCTAAGCAGGCGCTGGCCTCGCTGGCCGCGGCCAGCGGCGAACTCAACGCGCAACGGTTATATCTGCTCGGCCAGATCGCCTGGGCCGCGAATAACAACGACGAATTTTACCGGACCGTCAACGAGTTGCGTCAGGCTGCGCCCGCCAGTCCGTGGCTGGAGCAGGCTTTGTTGTCCACGGCGAATCTCTACCTGGTGCACCATGAATATGACCAGGCGCTCGATGCCTACCGCGAGGCGCAGCAGCGTTTCCCCGACGGAGCTCGCGCTTCCTACGTCCATTGGAAGGCAGCCTGGCTCACGCTGCGGCAAGGCCGCAACGAGGAAGCCAAGAAAGAATTTGAAGAACAAATCGCACGCTACCCTTCCGGCACCGAAACCCCTGCGGCTTTGTATTGGCGGGCCCGGCTGGCTGAGGAAGACAACCAGCCCCTCATGGCTCGCGCCTTCTATCAGAAGCTTTCCGACCGCTACCGCAACTTCTACTACGCGGAGTTGGGGCGGCAGAGGCTGAAGCAGTTGCCCGCTTCTTCCGATGTCGCAGCTGACCCCGGCACGAACTACGCCTTGCTGGATCGCGTACCTCCACTCG
>JBAVAV010000360.1:0-4707 GCA_049585895.1 Candidatus Sulfotelmatobacter sp.
CTTCTGATCAGCCATCTGCCTAACATCCGATACCTTTGCGGGTTTACCGGGAGCGCCGGGTTTCTGCTTGTCGGGGAGGAAAGCACGGTCTTTTTTACCGACGTCCGTTACGACACCCAAGCCCGCAGCGAGGTTAAGGGCGCGAAGGTGATCGTCGCCAAGAAGGCTTTGCTGACTACCGTGGGAGAATGGATTGCGGCGCATCGCAAAAGGTCGCGGGGTTCGGCGCTGGGGATTGAGGCTGAACGCTTGACGGTGGCAGATCAGAAGCGTTTGGATGGCGTGCTGCCTTCGGGTGTGCGGCTCAGGAGCGCGTCGGCCCTGGTCGAGCAGGCTCGCATGGTTAAAGATGCGGACGAACTTGAACATATCCGCGCCGCCGTGCAGCTCGGCGCGACTTTGTTCGACCGCGCACTTCAGGTCCTGCGCCCGGGGGTGAAAGAATCAGAAGTTGCTGCGGAGATGGAGTATGCGGCGCGACGAGCCGGAGCGGAGGAGATGTCGTTCCCGACCATCATTGCCTCGGGGGCGCGGTCCGCGCTGCCCCACGGGCGCGCCTCCGACCATTTGGCGCCGGCGGGAGCGTTCGTGGTCTGCGACTTCGGTGTTATACTCCGTGGTTATTGTTCGGACCAGACCCGCACTGTGTGGATCGGCGAGCCTTCGCGGGAGGCACGCCGAGTCTACGAAGCGGTGCGGGAGGCGCAACAGGCGGCGATTGAGGCGGTTCGCCCCGGTGCAGCCCTCGGCGAGGTAGACGCTGCGGCGCGTAAGGTCCTGCACAAGAATGGGTTGGCACGGTATTTTACGCACTCGACCGGCCATGGCGTGGGCCTGGAGATCCACGAAGCGCCGCGCGTGGCGGCTGGACAGAAGCAGATGCTGGAGCCCGGGATGGTGATCACGATCGAGCCGGGAGTATACTTCCCCGGCAAATGGGGCGTGAGAATCGAGGACATGGTGGCCGTCACGGCCCGAGGTTGCGACGTGCTTACGCCGACAAACAAGAGTTTTTTGGCGATCTAGATTCTGGCGATACTAGCATTCACCTGTCATTCCGAGTGACGCGAGGATTCTGGGTGTTTGCCCGCAACGCCGACACCGATGGCGCAAGCAGTGACCTGGATCCCTCGCATCGCTCGGGATGACAGTTCGTAATGCAGATACGCGTCCGCGGATCCGGCGCGGCGGCAAAGCAGCCAACAAGCGGTCCTACCGTATACGAATGAACCAGAAAGAGTTGAAAGAACTCATCGAGTTCTTAATCGAAAAGGACATTGCCGAGTTCGAACTGGAACGCGGCGATGTCAAAGTACGGATCAAGCGTGCCGGGGAGCAGAGTGTTGTCCATGCTCACGGGGAACCACGTTTCTATGCCGTGCCGGCAGCCCCGGGGCCTGTCGCGGAACCTGGAATAGCGCCCGCCGCTCCGCCTGCCGGCACCGCAACGCCTGCTGCCCAGGAGCCCGCTCCTGCGGAAGAGCTTCACATGGTGAAGTCTCCGATTGTGGGCACTTTCTATGAAGCGCCTTCGCCGGGCGCGCCGCCGTTTGTCAAGGCTGGAGATTCCATCGAGGAAGGGCAGGTGTTGTGCATTGTTGAGGCGATGAAGCTGCTCAACGAGATTGAATCGGATATGGCCGGCGAAATTGTGAAAAAACTGGTTGTGAACGGCCAGCCGATTGAATACGGGCAGGAGCTGTTTGCCATTCGGGCGAGGAAGTGAAAGACAGATATTCCGGTGGCGCGCGCGAGGCGCGCCTTTTTCTTTGTCTGGTGATCTAGTGTTTTTTCCCGGCAGGTAAGCCGGACGGTGCGAGGTTCTGAGCCGAGCGCCCGAAGCCGGAAGACGATTTCATGTTCAAGAAGATTCTGATTGCCAATCGCGGAGAGATCGCGTTACGCGTAATCTGCGCGTGCAAGGAATTGGGCATCCGCACGGTCGCCATTTACAGCGAGGCCGACCGCAACTCGCTCCCCGTACGCTTTGCCGACGAGGCCATTTGCATCGGGCCGCCGCAGCTGGCTCTGAGCTACCTGAACATTCCCGCCGTGATCAGCGCGGCCGAGATCGCCAATGTCCAGGCGATCCATCCTGGTTACGGCCTGCTGGCAGAGAATGCTAACTTTGCGGAAGTGTGCGAGACCAGCGGCATAAAGTTCATCGGGCCACAGCCGGAAGTGATGCGGCTGATGGGCGAGAAAGAAAAAGCGCGGGCCGCGATGAAACAGGCAGGCGTGCCGATTCTGCCGGGATCGGAAGGAATTGTCGCCTCGGACGGGGAAGCCATCGAGTGGGCACGGCAGGTGGGGTTCCCGGTGATTGTGAAAGCGTCGGCGGGTGGCGGCGGGCGCGGCATGCGCATTGTGCGCAGCGAAGAAGAGCTCCCCGCCCTGTTCAAAGCGGCGCAAGCTGAGGCCGCGGGCGCCTTCGGCAACGGCGACCTATACATGGAGAAGTACGTGGAGCATCCCCGGCACATTGAGTTCCAGGTCTTGGCTGACGAGCACGGCAACGTGGTCAGCCTGGGGGAGCGCGAATGCTCGATCCAGCGGCGGCATCAGAAGTTGCTGGAAGAATCGCCCTCGACTCAAGTCACACCGGAGATGCGCGATCAGATTGGAGCGATTTTGTGCAAGTCGCTCACGGCCATCGGGTACACCAACGCAGGCACGATCGAGTTCTTAATGGATCAAGACCGGCGCATGCACTTTATCGAGATGAACACCAGAATCCAGGTCGAGCATCCGGTGACGGAGATGGTCACCGATGTAGATTTGGTGAAGAGCCAGATCATGATCGCGGCCGGCGCGCGCATGGACGAAGTGTTGCAGGGCCCGATCGAGCATCGCGGGCATTCCATCGAATGCCGCATCAATGCTGAGCATCCCGAAAAGTTCACGCCGTCGGCGGGAAAGATCACGTCGTTCCATCCGCCCGGTGGGACGGGCGTCCGGGTGGACACGGCAGCCTATGCCGAAGGCGTCATTCCGCCCTATTACGATTCGCTGATCGCCAAGCTGATCGTGCACGGCAAGGATCGCAATGAGGCCGTTTCGCGGATGGCGCGGGCGTTAGAGATGTTTATTGTCGAGGGCATCTTCACGACCATTCCGCTGCACCGCAGGATTCTGGCCGATCCGGATTTTCGGGCGGGGAAGCTGGATACGGGATTTATTGAGAGATTCCTGGCGAAGAACGGGAAGGCAGCGTAGCTAGTATCGAGTACCGAGTACCGAGTACCGCGAATAAGGACACGCCGCCACGTCGTGCCATGATTCAGCTTCCTCGACTTTACGCCATTGTGGATGCGGCGTTCTTATCAACTGCCGAGGACATGGTCGCGTTTGTTGGGGAACTGGTTGCCGGCGGATGCTCCCTGCTGCAATACCGAAACAAGGGCAGTAATGCTGGGGCGATGCTGGAGCAGGCGCGGGAGTTGAAAAAGCGGGTCGGCCCGTCCGTCAAATTCATCATAAATGACCGTGCCGACTTGTGCCTGGCCGCTGAGTTTGATGGCGTCCATGTTGGGCAGGACGATCTTTCGCCGGAATCGGTGCGACGGATTATCGGGCCAAACCGATGGCTCGGCATCTCGACCCACAATTCCGAACAACTAAACGAGGCGGACCGCACCTCCGCGGACTACCTCGCTATGGGGCCTGTATTCTCGACATCGAGTAAAGAGAAGCCCGACCCCATTGTGGGCCTGGATGGCGTGCGCCGGGCGCGGGGTCTGACTCGCAAGCCTCTGGTGGCAATTGGCGGGATTACCCGGGCTAATGCGGCCTCCGTGATCGAGGCCGGGGCAGACTCCGTGGCAGTGATATCGGACTTGTTACGGGAGCCGCGCAAATCAGCAGAGGAATTTTTCCGTATCTTGAGGTAAAGTCAGTTGACCTTTGGATTGGCGTCTGCCGGCGAGCGCGAGACGCGCTCGCGACAGCCGGCGGGACGCCGGCGCTACTGGGCTTAGGAGGCGGTCCTGAGTACACCGACAACGCGGCCGGTTGCAGACACCGACTGGGACATCCATCGCCAGCAGGACAAGGAACTGGTTAAAGGCCTGGGCCTGACCAGCGCCACCATGCTGGTCATGGGCTCGATGATCGGCTCGGGCATCTTTATCGTATCGGCGGAGATCGGGCGTGAAGTGGATTCGCCCGCGCTGCTGATCGGCGCCTGGGCGGTGGCAGGCTTCATGACCATTGTCGCCGCGCTGAGCTATGGCGAACTGGCGGCCATGATGCCGCGGGCCGGCGGGCAATATGTTTACCTGCGCGAGGCGCTGGGGCCGCTGTGGGGTTTTCTTTATGGCTGGACATTGTTTCTGGTGATTCAGACCGGCACGATCGCGGCCGTAGGCGTGGCCTTCGGCAAGTTCCTCGGAGTTTTCTTTCCTGCGATTTCTTCTTCCAACTGGATTCTGCATATCTGGAAGGTTCCGCCGATTCATTTGGGACCGATGCTACTTGGCAACATGGATGTGGGAATCAACACGCAGAACCTGGTGGCCATGGTGCTGGTGATTTTCCTTTCGGTGGTCAACATCTTTGGCGTGAAGTTAGGCGCGGCCATTCAGAATGTTTTCACCGCCGCCAAGGTGTCGGCGCTGCTGGGCCTGGCCTTGTTGGGCATTGCGCTGGGGAGAAACGCTTACGCGCTGGCAGCTAACTTCAGCGGCCATTTCTGGCGGAATGCAGGAC
>JBAVAV010000361.1:0-3679 GCA_049585895.1 Candidatus Sulfotelmatobacter sp.
AACGACGGAACTCTGCTCGGCACGTTCACCATCGGGGCTGGAGTCGAGCCTTTCGGCGTGACCTTTGATGGGGCCAATATTTGGGTGTCGAACGTGGCCACGAGCACCGTGACCAAGCTGCAGGCCAGTACGGGCAAAATTCTGGGTACCTTCACGGCGGGCGCGAATCCGGGCTTCATGGCGTTTGATGGTGCCAACATCTGGGTGCCGACCGGAACCACCACACTAACAAAGCTTCGTGCCAGCGACGGCAAGATCCTGGGAAATTTCACGGTAGGCTTTTCCCCCATGGCGACTGCATTCGACGGGGTCAACATCTGGGTAGTGTGTGGAGGTGGCACGAGCGGAGGCGTTCTTAATAAGGTGAGGGCTTCGGACGGAACGGTCCTGGGGACCTACGCCGTTGGCACAGCGCCCGCGGCGATCGCCTTCGATGGGGCCAACATGTGGGTCACGAATCGGGGCGACAACACTGTCAGCAAAATACGGGCTAGCGATGGCACCATATTGGGCACCTTTACGGCCCCTGCCCTCCCGTTCGCCATTGCTTTTGACGGCTCGAATGTCTGGGTAACTTCGGCTCAAGGCGTAGCCGAGTTGCGGGCCAGCGATGGAACTACTCTGGGCGTCTTCCAGACTCCCAGTCTAAACACAGCGGGTGTAGCTTTTGATGGGGCTAGCATCTGGGTGGCGGGGTTTAACAAGCGCATCGTGAGCAAGTTTTGAAGTGCGAACCGACCAGGCAAGCATTTTTCAAGCCAAGTATTTCTCCCAGGGAGTAGACAGTCGTGAAAAAACAATTCAAAGGTATCTCTCAGCTATTGGTGGTTGGACTTCTCTTTGCTCTGCCATCGCACGCGCAGAATGATGGTGCGCTGCCCGCAGGCACGGGAGGGCCGCCGCTCTCGAACCCACTCAAAGTCGCCCTGCTCAAGTGGTACGGCGCGAACACGACAACCAGCTTCGCGGTTGGCACCAACCCGCGCGGAGTGTGCTTCGACGGCGCCAACATCTGGGTGGCGAACTATGGCAGCAACACAGTGACCAAACTGGCTGCCAACGACGGTACTGTGCTGGGAACTTTTAACGTGGGCACCGCACCCGCGAACGTCGCATTCGACGGCGCAAACGTTTGGGTCACAAATTTCGGCAGCAACAACGTGACCAAGCTGAGGGCAAGCGATGGAACGGCGCTGGGTACGTTTGCAGTTGGAATCGAGCCCTTCGGTATCGCCTTTGATGGAGCGAACATTTGGTAGGAGACACAGTCGGAAGCACGGGCGTGGTTACCAAGCTACGGGCCAGGGACGGAAAGTCCCTCGGCAACTTTCCCATCAACAGTGCCGGTTTTTGCGTCATGTTCGATGGTACATACATCTGGGCTGGAAATAACCTAGGGACCGTGACGCGGCTTAAACTGGACGGGACGAACGCGGGTGTATTCAGCCTGGGAGCGCCTGGCGACCCTTACGGACTTGCGTTCGACGGGAAAAACGTCTGGGTTGCCGACGACCAGGCTCAAGGAATTCTCGTAAAGCTTCGCGCGAGCGATGGTACCCTGCTGGCCTCTTTCGATGTCGGTGGAACGCCATATGGAGTCGTCTTTGACGGAACCTACATTTGGGTCACCGGTGGCACATATTTGGCCCAGATCGAACCGCAGAGCGGAAAGGTGCTGGGCAGTTTCAGCACTCCCGGGAACTCAAGCGGCATTGCCTTCGACGGGGCCGACCTTTGGGTTGCTGGTTACGATGGAAATATCGTTCTCAAGATGTAAGTTGGCGGGTGGCTCGCCTACGAGTACCTTACAAGCATTGAGGCCCCTCTACTTCGCCGCCGTTGCTTCTTCCGCCACAGCTTTCCGGAAATAATCCAGCGACATGCGTAGGCCCTTTTCTAAGTCAATCTTCGGTTCCCAGCCCAGCAGTTGCCGGGCTTTGGTGATGTCGGGACGGCGCTGTTTGGGATCGTCCTGGGGCAGAGGTTCGTAGCGAATCTTGCTCTTCGATCCTGTGACCTTCAGTATGTGCTCGGCGCACTCGAGGATCGTGAACTCGTTGGGATTGCCGATGTTCACCGGCAGATGTTCCTCTGATTTCGCTAACCGCAGGAAGCCATCGATCTCATCGCTGACGTAACAGAAACTGCGCGTCTGCTGGCCGTTGCCGTAGACGGTGAGATCTTCGCCGCGCAGAGCCTGCTTCATGAAATTCGACACTACGCGGCCGTCATTCAATTGCAGGCGAGGCCCGTAAGTGTTGAAGATGCGCACGATGCGCGTATCCACTTTGTGATAGCGGTGATAGGCCATGGTCACGGCTTCGGTGAAGCGCTTGGCCTCGTCGTAGACCGAGCGCGGTCCAATGGAATTCACGTTGCCCCAGTAAGTTTCTTTCTGCGGATGCTCCAGAGGATCACCGTAACACTCCGAAGTCGACGACACGAGATACTTCGCGGCATACTTGTGAGCCACGTCGAGCGCGTGAAAAGTTCCCAGCGATCCGACTCTCAGTGTAGGAATCCCGTGAATCATGTAATCCACCGGGCTGGCGGGGCTGGCGAAGTGAAAGACGTAGTCGACTTTGCCCACGTCAAACGGCTCGCAGATGTCTTTTTCCACAAACTCGAAAGCCGCTTCCTTGCGCAGATGTTCGAGATTCGCGCGGCGGCCGGTGAGCAGGTTGTCGACGGCCACCACGCTCCAGCCTTCGCCGAGCAGGGCGTCGCAAAGATGGGATCCCAGGAAACCGGCGCCGCCGGTGACCAGAGCGCGTTGTTGACTCATGCTTTCTTCGTGCCGTTTCCGTTTTTCAGGATGGCGGCGGGAATGCCTTCCGGATGAGACGCCGCGCGTCCCACGCTGTAATAAGTGAAGCCGTGCGCGGCCATCAATTCCGGATCATACAGGTTGCGGCCGTCGATCACGATGGGATACTTGAGCTCTTTGTGGAGCCGATCAAGATCGAGATTGGCAAACTCTTCCCATTCGGTGAGGATCAAGAGCGCGTCGGCGCCCTTGGCGGCTTCGTAGGCCGTGTCCGCGAACTTGATCGTGGAGGTGATGGATTCCTGCGTGCGCTCCATGGCGGCGGGATCATAGGCCGTGATCTTGCAGCCTTCCTGCAGCAGCGCCTGCACCAGGAAAAGAGCCGGCGACTCGCGAATGTCGTCGGTTCCACCCTTGAAGGCCAGCCCGAGCACGCCTAACTGTTTGCCGCGCAAGGTCCACAGCGCGCTGCGCACTTTGCGCAGGAAGCGCTCGCGCTGATCTTCGTTGATGCGCATGACTTCATCCAGCAGGCGGAAGTCATATCCGCACTCGCGCGCCACCGCGCGAAACGCCAGCACATCTTTCGGGAAACAGGAACCGCCGTAGCCGATGCCGGGATTCAGAAACCTGGGCCCGATGCGCGAATCCGTGCCCACGCCGTGCACCACCTGTCCCACGTTAGCGCCCACCGACTCGCAGACGGACGCAACTGCGTTGATAAAAGAAATCTTCATCGCCAGAAATGCGTTGGAGGCATGCTTGATCAGCTCCGCGCTCTTGGTGCTGGTCACGATGATCGGGGCGGGAATCGAAGTGCGGTCAGGCTGCGGGATGGCGTCGCTGCGCTCATAGTAGCTGCCGCTGGTGAGCGGCTCATAAACCTCGCGCAGTACGCCGGCGCAGCGTTCG
>JBAVAV010000362.1:0-2701 GCA_049585895.1 Candidatus Sulfotelmatobacter sp.
TCGACTATTTCTTCGCCAAGTAAACTTGCGCTCCGGCGCTTTGGCGGGCTTCTCGTCGTCATCTCTCCCAGTGGCGAACGCCCACCTCGTGTGGCTCTACCTCGTATGGCTCTTCTGTCCTAGTAGCATCGGGTTACTGCATATGGGGACTTGTGTGACCCGTTCACGGCCAAGATCATGTGGACGACGTTAGCTCTACCTCCTCCCCCTACACTCCAAGGAGGGATGTTTGAATGCGCCAAACCACACTGCTTATAACCTGCGTTTTGCTGGCAGGTTTCCTCGCTACATCCGCCTGGGCTTCCACTGCGCCGCCCCCGGCGGACACGCTGAAAGTTGATTATTTCGCGAATGCGAACTCAGCCGGTGCTCCGGATGGCACCGTACGCATCACCAATCCGAACACCAACGGCGGAAATATTTACGCCGCTATCTATGTGTTCGATCCGAATCAGGAACTGACGGAGTGCTGCACTTGCGTCCTGACTCCCGATGGCCTGCGCACCCTTTCCGTAAACAAGGACTTGACCGGCCATCCGCTCACCGGAGTAATTCTTACCACTGGCTTGATCAAGATGGTCTCATCCACGGGTCCGAGCGCCTCGAAGCTGTTCCCGACGCCTGGGATTCGTTCCTGGGGCACTCACATCCAGAACGGCAATTTCTCCGAGACTGAGACGACTTCGCAAGATGCCACTCTCAGCACCACAGAAGTCAGCCGTCTGAACTCCGAGTGCGCCGCCATTCAGCTCGATGGCAGCGGCCACGGAATCTGCACCTGCGGCACTGGAGACTAGTCGACCACACATACACTTCTTCTGCAGGCCTGGGGGCTGCTTAACCCGCCCTCAGGCCAAACCAGACCCGCCAGGCGACCACTTGCCTGGCGGTTTTTTTAGGTTCCCTGCCCCCTGATCCCCCGTCCCGCTGGGGCTTTAACCGCATTGGCTACTGCCAATGGGGACTTACAATCGTACCCGCCGCGGATAGAATGGCATCGCTCAGAAGTCGGAGCTTGCCCTCCCCCAAGACTCCGACTCACAAGGAGGACGTTTAATGCGCCAAACTGTAGTTCTAGCGATCTGTGCTCTATGCGTCGCGGTCATGGCCCCGGCAGCATGGGCATCCACAGCCCCACCCCCGGCAGATACGCTGAAGGTGGATTATTTCGCCAACGCCAACAATTCTTCCGCCCCCTCTGCGCTGATTCGGATGACCAATCCGGGCACCAGCGGCGGCAACATCCAGGCCGCGATCTACGTGTTCGATGCCTTCCAGGAACTCAGCGAGTGCTGCGAATGCACGCTGACTCCCGATGGTCTTCGAACGCTGTCGGTCAACACCGACCTGACCGCCAACCCGCTGACCGGTCCTCCACTTCTGACCGGTGGCCTGATCAAGATCGTTTCGACCACTGGATCCAGCGCTGCTAAGCTGGTTCCTACGCCGGCGATTCGAGCTTGGGGAACGCACATTCAGTCCGGTCCTTTCTCCGTGACTGAGACGGCTTCACAAGACGCTACGCTCAGCACCAACGAAGTTAGCCGCCTGAATATTGAGTGCTCTGCCGTCCAGTTGGATGGTAGCGGACACGGCATCTGCACCTGCGGTACCGGGGACTAGGCGCTCTTCACAGCTTCTGCAGGGGAGCTTTTGCGCAACCCTCAGACCTATAACCCTCGCCAGGCAACCAGCCTTCACAAGCTGCCTGGCGAGTTTTTTTGTGCCACGCTTGAAAAACCGGCGGCACGCGTCGTGCCAGCCACATCCACTTCTTCCTCGCCCTCGTTCCAGATTCGTAACAAAACCAAACTTCAGCTTGACACCCTGGGAACTCGTGATACCCTTCTCCCGTAGTTGTTGCTCAAAGCCCTCCCCCGGGCTGAACTAACTCGGTTGGCCCGCTCGCCAGCCTGTATGTGATGGCCTCGCCTTGGCGCTAGCGCCGTTTTAGTCCCTCCAGCTCTTCCAGCGTCCGTGGCCAGTCTGATCCCAATAGCCGCGATAAGCCCCGATCCGCAAGAACTTTGCCGCCAGTCTGGCACCGCGCGCAGTAGTTGGTTTCTTTGTCGGCATAGCGAATACGCTGCACCTCATCGCCGCATCTCGGACACGGCTTGCCGTAACGCCCATGCACTGCCATCTCCTTGCGAAATGCGGTGACCTTTTCCGGAAACCCGGTCTTAGCCTCCGTGCCCAGCCGGTCTATCCAGAGCTGAAGCGTCTGCCGGGTTGCGGCGAACAGTCTCCCCCAGTCCTGCGCTGCCAATTTTTGCGTGAGCGTAATCGGAGACAGTTGCGCCGCGTGCAGAATTTCATCCGAATACGCGTTGCCGATCCCGCTCAGCAGGCGTGGATCGGTCAACGCCCTCTTCAACGTGTGGTTTTCAGCGGTGAGGGTCTCGCGAAACAAATCGACATCGCAGGACGGCGATAGAACATCGATTCCCCCAGCGTCAATAGAACTCAAACTTTCTTCGCCTTTTAGGATATGTAACGATGCCCGGTGTTTTGTCCCGGCTTCGGTCAGAACCAGAGAGCCGTTGGGAAAGTCGAAGGCCGCCAGGCTCTGACGCCCGGCCAGCTTTGCTCCTGCTGCCCGCCAGTGCAACCGGCCGGCAATCATCAGATGAAGCGCCAGCCAGAGATCGTTCTCCAATCCAATGACAATGCGTTTGCCGACTCGCCGCAATTCGCGGAC
>JBAVAV010000363.1:0-5310 GCA_049585895.1 Candidatus Sulfotelmatobacter sp.
GACCATGACCATGTACACGGCCCACATCAGCAATGACAACAGAATCTTCGGATCGAGGAAGTCCACCCGGCCGTACGTGGTGATAGCGACGACCGATCCGGTGATCAGGCCCAGCGTCATGAAGGGAAACCCAAGCAGCAGCGAGCGGTAGCCGATCTGATCGATCACTTCCAGTGCGGGAAGGAATGAGATCAGGCTGCTCGGGTTCTTGGATTTCAGGCGGCGCTCCTGCACCAGGTAAATCAGGCTGGCGCCGAAGCTCACCAGAAGGGCGGCGTATCCAGTGAATATCAGGAAGATGTGCGCCGCCAGCCAACCTTTGTGCGAGACGAATGCGGTGAGGAGTACAGGCTGCTGACCCACGGCGGCAACGAAGGTCAGAAAGAAAACGACTGGAAAGACGACAACTCCGGGCGCGGTGGTCTGGTAGATGGCATAGACGATCATGAAGAACGTCATCGAGATAAAGGCCAGCAGCGATTCGGCGTTATGAACCGAGGTCCAGACCATGTGCCCAGAAAGAAAAAGTTCGGCCAGCGAGACGAAATGGAAGACTATGCCCAGGCTGGCGGCATGGAGGGCGATTCGGCTGAAGAGGTCACTGGTGCACGTGAGCGCGACGAATGCGTAGATCAGCCCGATCAAATAGCAACCAAGCGCGAAGCGCAACCAGAGCAGAGCCATAGGGCAAATGAATGCAGGCGAGACTCAGAGGCGAAGGAGTTTAACGCAAACCGCCGGCAAGTGCCACAACCCCCAACCGTGTTTCCGATGCACGCATTATAGTCTGCGAGGGGAGATGAATGGACGTGAGGTAAAAGCTCGCCCGGCATCGGACTGGAATTCATAACGACTTATTCGACACCTAAGCTGGCCAGCGAATCCTCGAGTAGATTGCGGTCGATCACTAGGCGGCGGCCCAATATCTTTAAGTCTTCAAATTCATCAAACGCCCGGAACAAGCGAAGCTTGGCGGCGGCATATTGTTCGGCGTCGTTAAGCGAGCGGCCATGGCTTGCGGCCCATGCTCTCACGGCATCCTCCGGCAGGAAGACGCTGACCGCGTAGGTAGCTTTGCGGTCAGAGGTTACGTCGAAGACAAATTCGGTGGCAGGAGCAGCGGGCTCTTCGCGTAACGCGGGGCGTTTGCCCACAAAATAGTACTGGTACACGAATCCCTGAGCGCCAGCGTAGGTCTTGAGTCGGCGAACGGTCTTATCCGAGGACATGGGGACATTATTCCATGCCTAGAAAATTGCAGAAATCCGCCGAGCGCTGCCACATCGGCGACGTGCGCGAGGGAATGAGACCGGTAACTTGGGCCTTGATCGCTGTCTTAGCCATCGATCTTTGCCTCGCGCAGTTGTTTGACGGCATTCTCTGAAGTTATGGGCGAATAATAAACCTCCTTGAAGGTGTAGGAGCGGGCCTTGGCGGCGAGGACGGGAAGGATCTCGATGTGCCAGTGATAGTCGTCGTCAATCGTCTTCCAGTAACCGAGGCTCTTCGAGGGATGCAAACTGTTGGGCGAGGTGTGAAGAACGAGATGGAATTCCTCTGTCACCGTGCGCACGCGCTGCAGGGTACGGCGAATCAGGGCGGCGAGATTTACGCGGAGTCCCGGACGCAGCAGGCCGGTGCGCTCGAAGGCCGCTTCGTGGTTGCGGGGGAGAATCCAGGTCTCATAAGGGACGCGGGGGGCGTACGGACCGACGGCAATGTAGTCGCCGCGAACTTCCAGCACGCGCAGGGCCTGGCGCTCTTCCTGCTGAATAATGTCGCAAAACACGCAGCGCTCCTTACCGAGAAAATATTCCCGTCCGGCGCGCAGCTCGTAAAGCACCCGCCGGGGTACAAACGTCGTGGCGGTGACTTGTGAGGTCGGGTGGCTGAATTCCTGGCCGGCATTCGGTCCGTAATCTTTGAAGAGGCTGACATATTTGACGCGCTGGTCGCGCTTCAGATCGAGGATGCGCTCCGCCGCCAATCGGAGAAAATGGGCGATCTCTTCATCGCCGGCATTCCATAGGTGGCGGTCGTGGCGCGGATTCTCCACCAAGACTTCATGCGCTCCCACGGACCCCATGCGGTCATAAATGCCGTCGCCGTGGCGGTCGGGCTCGCCCTCGATGTGGTAGAGCGGGGTGGGGTGCACGACGGCGCGCGCCGACCAGGGCGACCCACCGCTTTTGGGACTAACGGCAATCACCTGCGGAGGCGCGAGTGAGTCCGGACAAAATGGGCAAGGGCCTTGAGACCGTTGTCCGCCCTCGACCGGATCATCGCCGGTGATAACCCAGGAACGCGTGATGGGATCTTTGCGAAGCTCCATGCCTTAGGAGAGCATTGCGCGGGAACGGCGTCAACTGTGATTTCCACCGGCCGTGTTCGGATGCCGCAGAAGCGGTGCAATCCGCTTTGTTATAATCCGCGCGCGAAGTACCGCCCATGCCCGAGCCGTCCACGCCGCTGATGCGGCAATATGCCGCGGTCAAGAAAGAACATCCCACCGCACTGCTTTTCTTCCGGCTGGGTGATTTCTATGAGCTTTTCTTCGACGATGCCATCGTCGCGGCCAAGGAACTGCAAATTACCCTGACTTCCCGCAACAAAGAAAAAGGCATCGCCGTGCCCATGTGCGGCGTGCCCTACCACGCGGCCGAAGGATACATCGGAAAACTGATTCGCAAGGGATTCAAAGTCGCAATCTGCGAGCAAATGGAAGATCCTCGGCTGGCCAAGAAGGAACTAGCCAAGAAGCTGGTGCGGCGGGAAGTGACGCGCGTAGTCACGCCTGGGACAGCGGCCGACGCTTCGCTGGGCTCGGAGGAAAACAACTTTCTGGCTGCGCTGGCACAGGTGGGAGAGCGGGTGGGCTTTGCGGCCCTGGATTTATCCACCGGAGAGTTTCGCGCGACTGAATTTGCGGGCGAGGGCGCCCTGAGGCGTGTACAGGAAGAGTTGGAGCAGTTGCGTCCGAAGGAGTTGCTGTATGGATCGGCAGCGCCGCTGTTTGAAGCCAAAGCCAGCCGGCCTTTACTCGACCAGACGGACAAGACGCCAGTCTCAGCACGGCCAGTGCCGGCGCAAGCTGCTCAGCCCCGGCCGGTGGGGGCGACATGCACCGAGACTCCGCTCGATGACTGGATCTTTGCGCCCGATCACGCGATTCCATTGCTGGAGAATCATTTCGGTGTGTTGTCGCTCGAGGGATTTGGATTGGCGGGACGCCCGGCGGCAGCGACCTCGGCAGGAGCGATTCTCTACTACGTGCGCTCGACGCAGCGCGGATCGCTCGATCACGTAGACCGGATCGGATGGTACGAGCGGCAGAACTGCCTGGTTCTGGATGCGGTCACGGTGCGGAATCTCGAGCTCATTGAGCCGCTGTTCGCAGGTGCGGATGCGGGCGTGACTCTGTTCCGCTCCATCGACTGTGCCGTTACTCCTATGGGCAAGCGGCTGCTGCGGTCGTGGCTGCTGCGGCCATCGCTCGATCTGGACGAAATCAATGGCCGGCTCGATGCGGTCGAAGCGGGCGTGAAGAATCTTGTGGAGCGCGAGGAATTACGGCGTGCGCTTGATGGTGTGCTTGATCTCGAGAGGTTGTTGAGCCGGGTCACGCTGGAGACGGCGAATCCGCGCGACGTGCTGGCACTGGCCGCTTCGCTGGGAAAGATTCCTGCGGCCCGGGCTGCCGTGGGCCGAATGGCGAAGGCGGCGGAGCGCCTGAAGACGCTGTATGCCTCACTCGATGAGCTGGGCGACTTGCGCGAGCGCATCGAGAAAACGATTGTTCCCGAGCCGCCGTTGAGCTTTGCCGATGGCGGGGTCATCGCCGCCGGCGTTGAGGCCGATCTCGATGAACTACGCCAGCTCTCGCGCAACAGCAAGCAGGTCGTGGCGCAGATCGAGCAGCGGGAGCGCGGGCGCACCGGCATTGCATCGCTGAAAGTGAAATTCAATTCTATTTTTGGCTACTACATTGAAGTCTCGAAGCCGAACCTCCATCTAGTCCCCCAGGATTATGATCGCAAACAAACGCTGGTGGGCGCCGAGCGCTTCACTACGCCCGAGTTGAAAGAATACGAAGCCAAGATTCTTGACGCGCAGGAAAAGATCGCCGAGATTGAGCGATGCCTGTTCACCGGCTTGCGTACGGCGATTGCGGCTGAGGCCAAGCGCATCCGGCAAACCGCTCTGGCTTTGGCTGAGGTCGATGTGCTGGCGTCGATGGCGCACATTGCGGCTCTGCGCAACTACTGCCGGCCTCAGTTTGTTGTTTCGTCAAATGGCACGGGCGAACTGGAGATCGTCGAGGGCAGGCATGCAGTCATCGAGCAGCAGGAAATGGCCGGCGGCAGCGAGCGCTTCGTCCCCAACGATTTGTATTTGAACTCGACTACGCACACCATCATGCTGTTGACCGGGCCGAACATGGGCGGCAAGTCGACTTATCTGCGGCAAGCCGCTCTGATCGTGATCCTGGCGCAGATGGGATCGTTTGTGCCGGCGCGCTCGGCGCGGCTCAGCGTGGTGGACCGCGTCTTTACCCGCATCGGCGCCAGCGACAATCTGGCGCGCGGCCGTTCGACCTTTATGGTCGAGATGACAGAGACGGCGGCGATTCTGCACACGGCAACGCCACGGTCACTGATTCTTCTCGATGAAGTAGGCCGCGGCACATCGACCTACGACGGGCTGGCAATAGCCTGGGCCGCGATCGAATATCTGCACGCGCGGGTGCGGGCGAAGACGTTGTTCGCCACGCACTACTTCGAGCTGACCGAACTGGCCGAGCAACTTTCGGGAGTCAAGAACTATCACGTCTCCGTGAAGGAAGCCGGAGCCGGAATTGTCTTCTTGCGCAAAGTCGAACCCGGCGCTGCCGACCGCAGTTACGGCATCGAAGTGGCGAAGCTGGCGGGCCTTCCGAATGAAGTGATCAGCCGGGCGCGGGAAGTCCTGGCCGAGCATGAATCCGTCGAGCGGCTGGCTACGGGACATCTTTCGCCGGGCGCACAGCCTCCGCCGGCGCAGTTAACCATCTTCACGCCGATTTCGCAGCCGGTGCTGGAAAAGCTGCGTGAAGTGGATTTGAACCGGCTGACGCCGCTGCAGGCGCTGAATCTGCTGGCGGAGTTGAAGAAGGAAATCTGAATCATTCACCACGAAGACACGGAGGCACGGAGGAAACGATAGGGCGCGCTTGAACTTTGAGTTCGCGTTTCCTTCTCGCGTTTGTAGACAGTCCATGACCATCAGGACCAGGAAGTCCAGATCGAAGGACGATTTGGGACAGCTTCCGAT
>JBAVAV010000364.1:0-3242 GCA_049585895.1 Candidatus Sulfotelmatobacter sp.
TGTCCTGATCGGGATACATCTGCTTCTGCAGCGCGGCTTCATCGAACGGCTCATTGGCCACGGTCGCATTCTTGAAGACGATGGTCACGCGATAGTCCCAGCGCCCGTCTTCAGCAACATGATAGCGCGGTTGATCTATCCAGACTTTCGCGATCCTCCCCATTTCCATTTCTTTCCTCAACACTGGATAGTGATTCTTCTTGAATAGTCTCAGAAACTCGTCGGCATGTCCCCACTTCGCTTTGTAGTAGTACTCGACGGCAAACGGCTTGTCAGAAATTGGGGGTGCAGTCTGGGAAACGGCGGGCAGTGTGATGCTGAAGAACAGAAACAACACAAAAGCGCGGAGCAGTGGAATCACAGAATCCTCCCTTGCAAATACGAGGTAGTACCCTAACAAAAAAGCACAGTAGAGACGTTGCCGGCGCCGCTTCCCGGCATTTGGGATCGTGGCGAGAGAGGCGTTGTAGCAACGTATTTACTGGGGATGCAGACGTGGTTGAAGGGGCCTACCCCCAATCACCGACGTGTGCTACTTGACGCCTGACCGCTGATCCTGTTCTGCCAGTGACTCCACACAAACCACGCTGCGCCCGCCACCAGCACGACGCCAATCACCGCGTCGAACTTGTGGAAGTACTTCCCCAATTCGCGCCAGTTCTCGCCCAGCTTCATGCCGAGATACGCCAAGCCCAGGCACCACGGCCATGATCCTAGAAACGTGTACAGATGAAACCGTCCCCGCGGCATGCGCGCTACGCCAGCCGGCAGCGCGATGAAGGTACGAATCACCGGAAGCAGCCTGCCGAAAAATACTGCCAGGTATCCCCATCGGCCGAAGAACTTCTCGGCCCAGTCGAGTTCGCGTTTGCCCATCAGGATCCAGCGGCCGTAGCGCTCTACCAGCGGACGCCCGCCGTAACAGCCGATTTCATAAGCCACCAGCGATCCCAGGTTGCACCCAATCGCACCCGCCGTCGCAACCCACAGCAGATTGAACTTCCCCTGGAAAACCAGGTAACCGGCAAAGGGCATGATCAGTTCCGAAGGCAGCGGAATGCATGCCGATTCAATCGCCATCAGCAGCGTGACACCGCCGTAGCCGGCCGCGCCGATTACGGAGTTGATGAACACAAAAATGGCAGTCAGAAGTTTTTCAGTCATGAGACGGTTCTCGCTCTTCGCTGCCGTTCCTCAATTGTCAGGACTCGGCATTGCCTCCCAGATTGAGAAGCGAGCGCCGGAACTGACTCAGTGTATCGGAGATTGGCGGGGGAAACGGCGCGCTAAAACGAGCCTTCCTGGGTGAAGGTGTAGCCGGGTAGTGCCGCGCCTTGTGGACTCTTCGCCACCTTGATGCGGACGGTCGGGGCATCCGGAGCTGTGATCCCCGCGGGCCGCAGCATGGCATACTGCGTGAACACTTCGCTGTACACCTTGGTGACCAGGAAATCGTGGCCATCAGCATCGTTGCGCCAGACCTGCCCGAGCTGGATGGAATTTACGGCCATGGCAAATTCTCTCTCTTGGTTAAACTCCAGACTACCGGGGGATATCTGGCAAGTCAATCGTCCCGGTAGTTACCGAGGTCTCTGCTAAGATGTTGACCTCGTGACGCGCGGCCAAATGCCTCGTCAGCCCGCCCGCACCGGCCACCAGGACCGTGTGGCGCGGCCACTCCCCAGTCAGGCGGTGGGCAGGGTTTTGCCCGCAAAAGCAGCGGCCAAAACGTCGCGGGCAAGCAAGAAAGATAGACGAGACATAAGCGGCTTTCCTCCTGCAAAAGTAAGGAAGAAAAGTGCCTCCAATCCCCTTGCTCCTGAGCGTATTTCCGAGATACTGAAGCGCCTCGACCAACTTTATCCCGATGTCACCTGCGCTTTGACTCACTCGAGCGCCTGGGAGCTTCTGGTCGCGACTATCCTTTCGGCGCAATCAACCGACGTGAATGTTAACCGGGTCACGCCCGAGCTATTTCGCAAATATCCTACGGTTCAGGCTTTCGCCGCTCTTTCACCCGAGCAACTCGAACCTGACGTCCGCTCCACCGGATTCTTCCGCAACAAATCGAAATCAGTCGCAGGAGCGGCCAAAAAAGTGGTGAACGATTTCGGAGGCCAGGTTCCCTCCAAAATGGAAGATCTGCTGACATTGCCGGGAGTAGCCCGCAAGACGGCGAATGTGGTGCTGGGAACGTGGTTCAAGAGAGCCGAAGGCGTCGTGGTTGATACTCATGTGCACCGGATCTCGCGCCGCCTTGAACTTACCATCAACGATGATCCGCAGAAAATCGAGCAGGATCTGATGCGCGTCATCCCGCGCGAAAAATGGATTCTCTTCGCCCACCAGATTATCTGGCACGGACGCCGGCTGTGCATTGCCCGGAAACCCAAGTGCGTTGACTGTCCACTGGAGAATATCTGCCACGCTGCCGACAAAACCTGGAGCACGGTGGAGATGCACAAGAACGCGAAGGCGTAACGTTTTGCTACACTTTTTTCGACTCACGTCCCGAGGCCTCGACTCATGCGCACCTTCCTCCTCTTTGCTATCGTCATAATCATGAGCACAGTTTTCACAGAAGCTGCTGTCGCGCAGACTCTTCCCTCGCCCGAGGCTGTTACCGATCCCAAGCAGATCTCTTCCAAGCCCAACGCGAAGGTCGAACCGCGCGGCCTGACCGTCGAAAAGCTCTACATGACGCGCCAGGTGGGGCGGCCGACGTGGTCGCCCGACGGCAAGAGCATCGCCTTCATTTCAAATATGAGCGGGCGAAATAATCTGTGGCTTGTGCCCGCTGAAGGAGGATGGCCGGTGCAGCTTACGGTCAGCGATCAGCGGCAGACTGCGCCGGCGTGGTCGCCCGATGGGAAATGGATCGCTTATCAGTCTGATTACGACGGCGATGAGCAGTGGGACATTTTTCTCGTCTCGCCTAAGACTGGCAAAGTCGTGAACCTGACGCAGACGCGCGAGATCGCGGAGATGGATCCTATGTGGTCGCCGGACGGGCGCTATCTTGCATACCTGGTCAAGCCAAAGACATCTGCCGCATACGAAATCGATATTTACGACACGTTGATGCGACAGGTGAAGCACCTCACGAGCGGGACGCCGCAGGATAAGGGCAATTCGAACCCCATCTGGTCGAAGGACGGGGCATACATCGTTTACACGCAGGAACAGGCGAAAGGCACGGATTCGAATGTCTTTATCGCAGACGTCGCCACTGGAAAGAGTAC
>JBAVAV010000365.1:0-2736 GCA_049585895.1 Candidatus Sulfotelmatobacter sp.
CATAAAAAACAAGATCAATGATTTAATTATCGAATTCATTAATAGTCAACCAGAAAATTAAAATCAATTTAATTATAAAGGAAACGAATATTAGAACTCTTAAATCTATTAATATGGAACATTATAAATTTCCCTGCAAGCCAGGAGATAAGATAAGATTTGACCCGGAATGTGATGAAGATGGAAATGTTTTATATTATAAAACCGGAATGGTTTTAAGTATAAAAATATTTATTAATGAATGTTATTCACATAAAAATTATGGCTCCATACATTCATTAATAACAGTCCGTTGTGATGATGGATACATTACATGTGTTAATGAACAGGAAACAATAATAAAATTATAATTTATTTGTTGTTCATATCTGATCTTTATTATTCGTAAATTCATATATTATTTAACGTTAAAAATAGAGATATGGCAACTTTAACACCGCAACACAATGTAGGCGACATGGTTCAATATACCGACCCTACAACACATTTAATAGGATATGGGAAGGTATTGGCTGTTTATGTAGGATATACAATTGCGGTATCCGCTCCTGGTGTTGATATTGATCTGAAAGAAAGTAGTATTACTCCGCCACCAACTCCACCGGTCCCATCAGAACTTTAATTGAAAAAACCTCTAAATATTGTTATATAATTAGAGGTTTTTTAACAAATAAATGTTTTATCAAATAACATATGTATAATGAAAGAAACACCAAGGTTAAATATTAAAAAGTTTGCCGATGCGGTATATTATAAATATTGCGAGGATAGGATAACTGTTCGTGAGGCTGGAATAATATTAGGCATATCACCAGCAACATTTTCAAGGGCCATTAATGGGAAAATGCCAGATTTAGAAACATTTGCTAAGTGCTGTCGATGGATGGAATGTAAAATGGATGATTTTTTTACTGATAATTAATTAATTATGACAAAAGACCCGGCATTTCTTTTTTATCCTCAAGATTGGCTTACTGGTACTATGACTATGCCATTTGATGAACGTGGGAAATATATAACAATTTTAGCATTAATGCACCAGCAGGGGAGAATGTCAGAAGAAACCATATGCTTTTTGGTAGGTTCTATTTCGGTTATATTAAAATCAAAATTTAAAATAGATGAAAATGGATTTTGGTATAATGAAAGATTAGAAAAAGAAATAGAAAAACGCGCGGCATATTCCAAAAGCCGCTATGATAATGGTAAAAAAGGAGGTAGACCTAAAAAAGAAGAAACCGAAAAGAAACCATATGGTAAACCTAGAAAAAACCATATGGTTAACCATATGGGTAACCATACTGAAGATGTAAATGAAATTGAAGATGTAAATGAAAAAGAAAATAAAAATGTAAAATCTGATGAAGAAATAATGTTGCCATGGAATGATATTTCTTTTGTTTTAATGTGGTCAAATTGGAAAAAATATAAATTGGGGGAGCATAGATTTAAATATAAGACCCACATTAGCGAACAAATGGCCCTTAAAGAGCTTTGTGATCTTTCTGAAGGGCATTCTTCCAATGCTATCAAAATAATCGAAAAATCGATCTCTAAAGGATGGAAAGGATTTTTTAAACTTACAAAGGAAGATAATGCAACAATTACAGTTAAATCAGGCGTCGAAAGAGAATCCGAAATCGACGATGCGATTAATAGACATTTTGGACGGTAAAGATAAGTTTGTCCAAAAAGTTGAAATTAAGGCATATTTTGACCAGTTTTTACAACAAGGGAGGCCAAGCTATACAGAGATACTAAAAGTTCCTTCAAATGAACGGATTTCATCAATAGCCAATATTATTGGTGGCGTTAAGACATTAAAAATATTATCAATACCGATTACTGAATGCCTGACCGCCGCCGGAATTGAAAATATGGATTTGGTTATAAATATTGCCAGTCAAATAATAGACGAAGCCCCAGAAGATAATTTAAGTATCCAAGATCTTTTTATTTTCACGAAAGGATTCATTTCTGGAAAATATTCCGGAAAAGACGGAGTAACAACATATGGTAAATTGACACAAATATCATTTATGGATAAATTAGAAATATATAGGCAGGAACGATATGAAGCTATTATGAATTATAGATATGAACAATCTGTGCAATATAAATCATTAGGGCCATCCGAAAGAACATCAGATAATCCAGATAGCCAAGAAGATATGAGAGAAGCAATGAAACAATATTTATCAACAAAAATCAATACAAATGAATAATGATATTAAAAAACAAAATCTATTTGATACAGATCAAATAACCGAAGAAATAAATCATTTTATTGATATGTTTGATAGTGTCCAATTTATCATTAAATATAAGAATTATTTAATGATAAAACGCCTCAAAAACGCATCCAGACAAGAAGGAATCAATAAATAATAAGCTTATAAATGAATAAATATGAAAACATTATTAGACATTAAACAATTAATGCTTGAAATTAGCATAGATCAGCCTCGCGGATGGAAAAAACGATATGCAGAGTTGAAAGAAGTAAAAATGTATATTGAATCATTCCCATCAATTGATTTCATAAATAAAGAGCTAGATCGTCTACAAAATAGACTATATATGATAATGGAATTACAGCCGAAACCTAGAAAGATTGGAGAAGAAAAAAATCCAGATTTCAAAAAAAGGTATAAAAAATGGGAAGAAGAAAATTATTTACCCAGGCTGAAGAAACAAATTAAGAATCTTAAATTCATTTTATCATGAGCTTAATTG
>JBAVAV010000366.1:0-5464 GCA_049585895.1 Candidatus Sulfotelmatobacter sp.
TCCTCCCGCTTTGTGTATGTGGAATGCGGCGTTCCCGGCTCGCACGCGGAGCAGGAGCAGTGCATCGCGCAGGGAGTGAAGCTGTTTCCGACGTGGCGATTCGCGGATGGCGTTCTGACGCCGGGTGTATTCACCGCGCAAGAGCTAAGCGACAGGACCGGGTGCAGTCTGCCGTGATGAGCGCGGCAGGAAATCTTCCCGACGATAGCGGGACTGTCTCCGAAAGGCGCAATCGGATCGTGTTTCTGGTGATTGCGGTTTTGTCCGCCGCCGGAATGGCGGTCTCCGGTTTGTCGCTGCAACGGCATTACGCGAAGTCGGCGACGTCGTTTTGCGAACTGGGAGAAAAGTTCGATTGCGACATCGTCAACCGCAGTGAGTATTCGAGCCTGATGGGAATTCCGGTCGCGGGAATCGGGATCGCGGGATACGGAGTTTTGCTGGCCTTGTCGGCGCGTTGCCGGTCGCGCGGGGAATCGCCAATGTGGTTGTTCGCAACAGCCGCGGCGGGTCTGGTGTTTGCGCTCTACCTTACTTATGTTGAAGCCTATGTGCTGGGCACATGGTGTGTTCTGTGTCTGGGATCACTGGGCTTGATTGTGATCATTACAGGGCTGGCAGGGGTGGCGCAAGTGCAGTCGAGGAATAGCTCGTGAGTGGAAATATTCTTATGCGCCGCGGTCGCCGTCTCCAGAACGCCTGATGGAAAAAATCCAAAAAATAAAGAATGCAGCAACCACCGCTCCCGCCATGATTCGAGTGCCTGCGGTGGTGGGAGACCTGCGGCTGCATGAATTTCGCAGCCGCGTCTTTCGCAATACCCGCTTTCTCAGAATCTGGCTACCGCCGGGATACGACGACCGCGAGAATGAGAGCCGTCGTTATCCAGTGCTTTACCTGAACGACGGGCAAAACCTGTTTGAGGCGGCGACGTCTTTCACCGGGGTTGACTGGCAGGTAGACGAGACCGCGGACAGGCTGATCCGCGAGGACGCGATCGCGCCGTTGATTATCGTCGGCATCGACAATGCGGCGAGAGCCCGGATTCGCGAATACGTTCCGCACCGCTCCCTGCATCCGATGATGATGCGGGTCCAGGGCCGGCACTATCCTGATTTTCTGATCAAGGAAGTAATGCCGTTTGTGTCGCACAACTATCGCGTGGCCGCTGGACCAGAGAACACCGGTCTCGGCGGATCGTCGCTCGGTGCGTCGATTGCGCTTTATACCGCGATTGCGCGGCCAGGAGTAATCGGCCACCTGTTGCTGGAGAGCCCTTCGCTGTGGGCTTCGCACCGGCAATTGATCAAAGACAGCCGTGAAGTGAGAATCTGGCCAGAGCGGATATTCCTGGCGGTTGGAACGGCAGAGGCGGGAAGCACACACCGGAGCCGCACGGTTGTAGACGATGTACGCGAGTTGGCAGGGATTCTGCGGCGAGCCGTGCTCAGTGAAAAGCGATTGCGTCTGGTGATCGAGAACGGAGCCGGACACAACGAGTCAGCGTGGGCGGGACGGTTTCCGGAGGCGTTGCGGTTTCTGTTTGGAGAGTGACGCGGCTGAATCAAGCCGACGCTGGGTCTGAGGACGGTCTTCTTGCGAGTTGGAAAAGTAAGCACAAGAGAATCAGCATCACCGGAATCGTGAGTTGGACGTGCGTCCAGCGGGCGAGCGGGCCGAGTAAAGGCAGCGCGTAAAGGAGATAGAGAACGATTTTGAACAGCGGGCGGTTGGAAGCGTCGGGGTTCGCGATACACCAGTCAGAAAGCAGGAGCAAGGCCGGTCCTAGAATTACAAGATCGTAAACCGTGACATGTGGCGCGACGAGAACCGTGGCGAGCAAGAAAGCGGAGTAACGCAGGGGCAACGACAGGCGGCTTTGCCAGCAACGGACAGCAATCATGAGCACGAGAAGTGCGGAGATAACGTACAGCGCAAGAGCAAGGCGCGGCCACGGCAAGAGCATGGTCCAGAAGCTGCGCAGGGAGTGAGTTTGGTAAGGCTTCGGTTCGAGCAGCGGAAGCACGCTGGGAACGCGGAGAAGTGCGTGGATCCAAGTGACGAGCGGTTCGGCCCCGTAGTAAAGCCACGCGACAGCGAATTGAGCTGAGGATGAGAGTATTGCGCCGGCGATGACTTTCCATCGTTGAGTTGCGATGAAGATAACGCCGGCAGCAACACCCAGTTGCGGCTTGAAGATGAGGCATCCAAGAGCGAGTCCGGCGAGGAATTCCCGTTCATTCCGCAAAGCGAAGAAGGCCAGCGTGAAACAGGCCAGAGCGAGAGCGGAGGTTTGTCCCCACGCGATGAGGTGCCAGAAAGCAGGGAAGGCAATGGCGAGAATGAAAACGACTCGCCCTTCCTTGCGCAATCTGGGGCAGGCACGCCACACGGCATACGCGCACAACGAATAAATTTCCGCGCTCAGAACCAGCCACAAAACCAGCGCCCAGCCATAAGAAAGTAAAGCGAAAGGCGCGAAGAGAATCGAAACCTGCGGAGGATACAGCGGCAGGTAGCGAATGCCCGCAGCGGCAGGGACGCGTTGCGCTGCGAGTTCGGCCTGCGCCTGCATGTTGTAGAGATCACCGCCGCGGTGCGCGAGAGCCAGCGAGCCAAGCGTGTAGAGATGCAGGAAGTCTGTGCCCTTTAGATTGCCCGCGCGATCCCGCAGGCCGGGCGTGGCCATATTCCAGGTGTAGACATACCAGAGGCCAAGAGCGAGGATCAGCCCGTGCGCGCGCAGGCGGCGAGCGGTCAGAAATGACGCGGCAGATGCCCACATAAGGTCAGCCTATAATAAGCTTCGTTTTGAAGGTGATTTCGAAGAACTGTAAGCCTTCGCGACGACAGTCGATGAGCAAAATGGGGCAGGATACAGTACGCAGCGAAGTGGGACCTCCATGGGCTTGGGTGCGTCGGCCCGTTTGGATTGTGCTAGTGGCCTTCACGCTGCGCACTACGGTAGCGGGCATGCTCCTTGCGCATAATTCCTTGACCTGGAGAGTGAATGAGCCAGGGGCAATTGCCCGGTCAATCGTCTTGGGGCGAGGATTTTCGTCCGCGTTTCACGACGCGAATGGGCCAACGGCATGGCTGGCGCCTGCTTATCCGGCCTTGCTAGCCTGCATCTTTCGTTTTTTCGGAATTGAAACTACAGCCTCTGCAGTTGTGGCAATTCTGCTCAATGTGATTGTTTCGTCCCTCACGGCTGCGGTATTGATTCAGTTGGGAAAAGAACAATTTAGCGAGACAGCGGGAATCATTGCGGGCTGGGCGTGGGCGATGGCGCCTCCGCTGCTGTTCATACCCTGGCTGTTGTGGGAGACCTGCCTTTCGGGCCTGATCCTAGCGGTCGCGTTCGCAGCGACGCTCAGACTCGGTGGGACGTCCCGATTGCGAGAGTGGGCGTGGTGCGGCGGGATCTGGAGTTTTGCGGCGCTGCTGAATCCAGCGATTCTGGCTCCCCTCCCGCTGCTAGCCGTTGACGCGGCAGTGCACAGTCGCCGCTGGAAGGGGCCGGCCTTAATGCTTTTAGTCTGCGTCCTGGGCATCCTGCCCTGGACGGCGCGAAATTTCCGAGCCTTTGGACAGATTGTGGCGGTGCGCAGCAATTTTTGGCCGGAATTCTATTTCGGCAACGTGGATTTCGGTCTGCATCCGACCGGCAACACTATGCTCTATCAAGAGGAAGGGGAGATTCTATTTGCTGCCGACCTGAGGAGGCGTGCGCTCAATTTTGTGCATTCCAACCCGAGAGTTTTTGCGCGACTCTCCGGAGAGCGGATTGTTTCGTTCTGGATTCAGCCTGCGCAACTACGGCCATATCCTCCGGTGCTGCTTTTAATAGCCTTGGCAGGACTTGCAGAAGCATGGCGGCGAAGAAAGCGGTGGGTCGGGTTCGCGTCGGCGCTGCTGCTATATCCACTCGTTTACTATGTGACTTATACGTTTTCGCGCTATCGTTACCCCATTGAACCGCTGATGTACGCCCTGGCCGGATACTTAGCCTGCGAGTTGTTCACTGGCAATCGCAAGCCGCGGCCCGCAGCGTCCGCGGCGATGCTTTAGCCGCTAGGCGCCAGGGTTGGACGCTTCAACTGCAACGTCCTGCCCCGTATGATGAGAAATCGTTCGGGAATATCCACAACGTCGTCAGTCGGAATAGGGCACCAGTCGTGGTGAGGGCTCGTCGCCCTCCAGCAACCACACCTTCAGGCCACGAAAATACTGCAGCAATTCCTGGTTCTCGTTCTTCCCCATATCGCGCGCCCACACCACTTTCGCGTTATCAATGTCAGCGTCGTTCCAGACCCACTCCCAATCGACTTCGTGGTGGGGGCCATAGCGCACAATCACCAATTGTTTGCCGGGCATGGCTTTGAGCTGACGGAGGACAGCTACCCGGGCAAGGTTGCCGCGGGGCCAGTCCGGTTCGATCTGTGCGTGCGCCACGACCGCGGTTACGCGAAGGATAATCAGGGCGCAGCAAATCAACGGAACTGCGCGGATCAGGGCCGCGCCGACGGGTCGTCCTTGCCAGCGCCATTGACGCATATGGCGCATGCATTGGACGAGAATCAAATAAAGTACGCCGGTGGCAGGCGAGAAGTAGTGGGGCAGAGTCCAAGTCTGGACGGAGAAGCCGACGAGGAGCACGCCCCAGATTACGAGCGGAAGGCGTATCTTACGGTCACGGATGGCCCAAGGCAGGGCAAATAAAGGGACGGTCAGCACGGGGCCCAAGTAAAACCGCCACGATAAAGCAAATTTCTCGCCGCCGCGGCGGAAGTAGCCCGGCAGGGTTCTGTTTTCCTCGAACTGGCTGAGTTCCCAGCGGTAGAAGCGGCGCATTTCGGAGTGACGATAAGCCGGCTCGGACCGGGGCGTTTGCCACAGAAAATAAGGAGCCGTGGCGTAAGTGCCGCGGTTCACCTGATAGGTCATGCGAAGAGGGTTGCCCGCGACTCGGTAATAATAGTAGCTTGTAGCGATACCTCCGGCACCCAGAATGAATAGAATCGGCAGCACTACGCCGCAGAGCGAAACCTTGAGCCGAGGACGCTTGGCTCCAGTCAGCCAGAGAAGCATAGCTCCGGCGACTGGCAAGCTGAACACGAATCCTTCATAGGGGCGGCTGTTGGCGACGATTACAAGTCCGATGGCCATGAGTGCGGCGTCGCGGAATCGCGTGTGCTTGCGCAGACGAGGCAGTGCGCCAAGAACGAGCGCGCCGCCCAGAGCGGCAACGGAAGCTCCCCAGTAGCTGTTCATCCAGTAACTCAATAGTCCCAGCCGCAGGGCTGCCAGGATTCCGCCCAAGAGCGCCCATCCCGGAGGCAGCCATGCTTGCAGCATCCAGCATAAAGACGAGCACATGACCGAGGTGATCAGCCACTGGCCGATCCAGGGATTTCCGAGAAGTTGGCCGACTGCGAGAATCAAACCCTGCGCAGGTGGATAC
>JBAVAV010000367.1:0-9865 GCA_049585895.1 Candidatus Sulfotelmatobacter sp.
AACGGCATTAACAGTAGTATCGGTTCCACTAACTTTATGTATCCGTCAGGAGCCCACGCGCCACGAGTTCTGCAGTTTGCCCTCAAAGTGGTGTTCTAAAGAGCTCGCTGAGAGCAGAGCCTGTGGCATGGAACGTTACAGACTTGGAACCTGGTTATGATCGGGGCAGTTGACATCGGCGGAACAAAAATAGCAGTTGGTATGGTCGATGAAAACGGGCAAGTATTGTCCCGCAAAGAGTCGCCCACCGATGCCGGTAGCTACGGGAACGGCCTGGCCATGATCGCCAGCATGCTGCGTGAGACGGCGCGAACTGCCGAGGTTGAAATCACCGGCATAGGGATTGGGTCCACAGGTCCGGTAGATCCGTTTACTGGCAAGTTTGGCGAAGTTGATTTTCTTCCCGGCTGGCGCGGGCAGAACCCCGTGGAAGATCTGGCTCGCATGTTCAGTGTGCGGGTAGCCCTGGAAAACGACGCCGATGCTGCCGCCCTGGGGGAGGCGGATTGGGGTAGCCGAAAGAAAAAATCGAGACTCATTTATGTAACGGTGGGAACCGGGATCGGCGGAGGAATTGTCTTCGACGGTCGTCTTTACCGCGGCGTCGATGGATCGCATCCCGAACTTGGCCACCAGGTCATCGACCCCGCTGGACCGCTCTGCTCTTGCGGTTTCCAGGGTTGCTGGGAATCGCTGGCCGCGGGGCCCGCGATGGTCGCATGGCTTGAGGCCCATGCGCCAGCTGAGTATTCGCATCGCGAACATCTCACGGCCCGGCGCATCTGCCGGCTCGCTCAGCAGGGCGATGCTCTGGCTTGCCAGACTGTTGAACGAGAGGCCTACTACCTGGGTCTTGGTCTGGCCAATCTCGTCAACCTGTTCACACCCGACGTAATCGTTTTGAGCGGCAGCGTGATGAAGAGCGCGCCTCTGTTTCTCGATGGCATCCGCAAGGTCATTTCTCGCGGCTGCCGCTTTGTCCCATTCGAGAAGACCGAAATTGCGCTGGCTTCGCTCGGAGAAGATACCAACCTCATCGGGGCGGCAAGGGTCTGGCACGCTCGCTTCCAGCAGGGGGCTCCGCGTGCTTCCTGACCTCCCCAGCGTAATCGCATTTTTGCAACGGTTTACGGGATACTAATGGCAAGAAATCGCTACATGGTCGTTCTGGTGTTTCTCACGTTTTTCGTGATGTCGTTGTTGACTAATATTCTCGGGCCAATCGTGCCGGACATCATCAGCAGCTTTCACGTAAGCCTGACCGCGGCTGGATTTCTGGCCTTCGCTTTCTTTATTGCCTACGGGGTGATGTCGATTCCCGCCGGTTTTCTGGTGGAACGATTCACCGAAAAACCTGTAATGATACTGGCGTTTCTGGTGGGCACGCTGGGATCCCTGAGCTTCGGTCTGTTTCCGGAGTATCGAGTCGCCATTGTTTCATTGTTCGTGATCGGGGTAGGAATGGCCACGCTGCAGGTGGCGGTTAACCCGTTGCTGCGCGTAGCGGGCGGTGAGGAAAACTATGCTTTCAACTCAACTTTGGCCCAACTGGTCTTCGGCAGCGCGTCCTTTATTAGTCCACGAATCTATTCTTATCTCGTGCTCAACCTGAATGGACGTTCGCCCGGCCAAAATACCTTTTTGCGGGTTCTGGGGAGATTAACTCCCGCCGGGCTGCCGTGGGCCTCAATGTATTGGATTTTCGCGGCTTTCACGTCGATGATGGTCGCTGTTTTATCTTTTTCCAGGTTTCCACGCGTTCAGCATACAGCCGAAGAACGCGCTGGATCGTGGGAGATGTACCGCAGCTTGGCGCGCAAGCGAGTGGTCTGGATGTACTTTATCGCCATGTTTGCCTATGTTGGTTGTGAGCAGGGTACTGCGGACTGGATTTCCAAGTTTCTCTACCAATACCACGGTTTCGATCCTCATACCACAGGCGCAACGGCGGTTTCCTGGTTTTGGGGGCTACTCACGGCGGGATGTTCCATCGGCATGTTGCTCCTGAAAATATTCGACAGCCGCAAGGTTCTAATCGGTGCGTGCGCCGGCGTGCTGTTTTGTCTATCCGCCGCTTTGCTGGGTCCGGCGAAGGTGTCGGTACTTGCTTTCCCCGCGATCGGCCTGTTCGCGTCAGTGATGTGGCCGATCGTCATTTCGCTCGCGCTCAATTCGGTCGCTGAGCACCACGGTTCTTTTTCGGGGATTTTGAGCACCGCAGTCGTGGGTGGTGCAGTGGTCCCTGTGATTATCGGACGCATTGGCGATAGCATGGGACTGCGCACGGGCATGGCTTTTCTTTATGTGACGTTTGGCTTTGTGCTCAGCGTCGGCTTCTGGGCAAGGCCATTGATCAGTAATGCCACGATCAGTCTCAAGAAAACTTCTGCTGAGGCTGCACTCTAATGGAGCACTCTTTGAAAGGCGACACCCCTGTCCGGATTACGCGTCGCAAGTTTCTAGCTGGCATCGGAGCCGTGGCAGCCGCCACGGTGGAGGTGCCCCTGCCCGGGCGGGCTCTGGTGACCGGGCTGCGGCGTGGGCAACTGAATCCCTCTACCGCCATAAACTCCCCTTTCCGCGTCGCCATTATCAACGATGAGATTTCGCAAGATTTTGGCCGCGCATGCGAAGTTGCCTCCCGAGAATTCGGGATGCAGTGGATCGAACTTCGCGGCATGTGGCAGAAGAACATTCTCCATCTGGACACAAAGGAGATTGCGGAGGCACAGCGCATTCTTGCGAAATTCCAATTGCGCGTAACCGATATCGCTAGTCCCCTCTTCAAAGTGGACTGGAAGGGTGCTCCCCAATCGAAGTTCAGCACGCACGGCGATTTCCATGCCGACTTCTCCTTCGATCAGCAGGACGAAGTCCTGGAGCGCGGCATCGAACTGGCCAAGGCCTTCCAAACCGATCGCGTGCGGTGCTTCGATTTCTGGCGCTTGGATGACCAGGCTCCATACCGCGCCGCGATCAATGAGAAACTTCTGGAGGCCGCGAACAAAGCGGGCAAGAAAGGCATCAAGCTGCTCCTGGAGAACGACTCCGGTCTCAATACTGCCACTGGTGCTGAAGCAGCCAAGGTTCTGGAGGCGGTCAGGTCTCCCTTTCTCATGATGAACTGGGACCCGGGAAACGCGGCCGCCAGCGGTGAAGTACCTTTTCCGGATGGCTACAATCTTCTACCCAAGGACCGGATCGGTCACTGCCATTGCAAAGATGCGGTGAAGAAAGGCAACAACAACGACTACGATTGGGTTCCGATGGGAGCGGGGGTCGTCGACTGGCTCGGACAGTTCAAGGCGCTTAAGCGTGATGGTTATCGTTTCGCGGTTAGTTTGGAAACTCACTGGGACGGCGGTGGGACACCAGAGAAATCCTCGCGCCGCAGTTGGGCTGGGATGAAAGAAGTTCTGCAAAAAGCCGGAGCGCTGTAACCGGTTCTGGACCGGGAGTGGCAACATGACAGACAGCACACGACGAGTTTTTCTGAAGCAGGCAGCGTTGGGCACAACAGCGATTCTGGCCTATCCGCATTCGACTGTACTCGGCGCAAACGATCGCGTCCGGGTTGGCATGATTGGAGTGGGAAACCGCGGTCAGGATTTGCTCGATGAAGTCTTGGCGCTCCGCAACATCCAACTGGTAGCCATAGCGGACGTCTATAGCCGGCGCCGCGATGAAGCCAAAAAGAAGGCTCCTGAAATTCAGACATTCGACGATCATCGACGCCTGCTCGACATGAAAGACATTGATGCCGTCATCGTCGCCAGCCCGCTGCACACGCACGCTCGACATTTCCTCGACACAATCGCGGCGGGAAAGGATCTCTACGCCGAGAAGACCATGACCTGGTCAATTCCTGAAGCCGAGCAATGCCTGGCAGCGGTGAAGCAATCCAGCCGCATCGTCCAAATCGGATTACAGTGGGAAAGCTCCGGCGCGTTGCAGGATGCAAGAAAGTGGATCAAGGACGGAATGGTCGGGAAGGTCACGCAAGTGGAATCGTGGATGAGCCGCAACACTCGCCACGGGCAAGGCCAATGGGTGCGTTCCGTCCCTTCGGACTGCACCGCCCAGAACGTCAACTGGAGTGCATTCCTGAACGGCCGCGCAGACCGGCCATTCGATCCGTACCGGCTGATCAACTGGCGCCTATTCTGGGAGTTTTCCGGCGGGAACCTAACAGAAAATATGGTGCATCAGATCGCGTGGATCATGACGGCGCTCGACTTGCCCATGCCAACCACCGCTTTTATGTCGGGCGGAGTCTTTTCTGAAAAGGATGGCCGTGAGGTACCGGACACAATCGCAGTGATCCTCGATTTCCCCAACGATATCGTTGTGACGTGGCAGTCCACCTTAAGCAACAAGCATTTTGGATTGGGCGAGCACATTCTGGGCAGTGACGGAACCATCGAACACGGATGGGGAGAATCCGACATGGTGAACGGCGAAGAAAACGAATTTATCCGCTACTCTCCTGAAGGGGTCAATCGGCCGTACGAGGCAGCTCTCACCGGGAAAACTCGAGACCAGGGCCACATGGCTAATTGGATCGAATGTGTGCGCAGCCGCAAGACTCCGAATGCTCCTGTCGAAATCGGCTACAGATCGGCGATCGCGGTCCACATGGCCAATCTCGCGTACCGTCACAAGCAGCGCGTTACTCTGGAAATGGCGAAGTCGCTTAGTCCGGAATGCTGACGCCATGGGCGCTGGGTGTAATCTCTTTTTCTTGCATGTTGCCGTGCGCAAAGCAAAGAAAAGTTCCCGAAATGTCGGTCAAGGAGCGGGGCTCTATCGAAACGCTGTCAGAGGGTGTCATAATCATCACGTGGTAGAGATAAGGCAGGAGCATACCCATGTGGTTTCCCACGGTCGCACGCATATCTTCGCTGCGGATATTACTCTTTTGCGTAGCTTCTTTACCCCTGCTCGGTCAAGGTCAGAGCACTGCCAAACCCAGGCCCCACGTAGTTGTAATCGGCGTAAACGGCATGGAGATGGACGTGATTCGTCCTCTCCTCCTCCAGGGCAAGATGCCCAACCTCGCCAGCGTCATTAAGAGGGGAAGCTACGGCAAATTGCGCACGGTCTCCGCGCCCAATTGCCCGCGTGTGTACAGCACCCTGTTCACCAGCACCACACCAGAGGAGCACGGCGTAAGCGGCTTTATTGTCGGCGGAATCACAGCGAACACGAATATGCTCAAGGAGGAGCCGATTTGGTCCATCCTCTCCAAAAGCGACGTCACTGTGGGCATGGCGAATGTACCTGCGACTTTTCCGGTGCTGCCGGTAAACGGGTACATGATCAGCGGCATGCTCACCCGAGGCAAGAACTGCGAGGACGGCGTGCTGTGTGCGCCCAAGCTCTCGGAAGTCGAAGGTGGCGAAGCCGTTTATCCCAGCGCCTTGAAAGCGGAGCTGATCAAGAACGTGGGCGACTTTTACATTGATTGCGAACGCATGCCCTCGGCTGAACAATTGAAGAGTCACGAAGCGGAAGTGATCGACGCCTGGCTGAAGAAAGTGGACCTTATTCGCGCCCAACAAACTCAACTGTTCGAGTATCTCTTGACCAAGCATCCCACGGAGTTCACTTGGCTGGCGCAGTCCTGCGAGGACCGGACCGGCCACTGGCTTTATCCCATTGCGCCTTACAACGCTGGATACAATCCAAGGATCAATGCGATCCGTGCCGATGCTTTCCCCAATCAGTACGTGGCCTTCGATGGTGTCCTGGGCAGCATCCTGAAGCACGTCGATGACAATACCTACGTCTTCATCGTCTCCGACCACGGCATCAAGCCATTGCGCGAGTTTGAACAGACCGACCCCCACGCGCACATGGATCATGAAAAGACCACCCCCGTGATTGCAAAGCACGACTTCGCTGACGGCGATGACGTGCCGGGCTCATTTTTTGCCATGGGCCCAGGGATCAAGCCAGGCTTTCGCTTGATGGGTTTTGAAGCCAGCGTCTACGATCTCGCTCCGACAGTTCTGCACCTGTACGGGATCGAACAGTCGAAGCAGATGCGTGGGCACGTGCTGACTGAAATCTTCGAAAGTTCATCTGAAGGAGTTGCCCAGAAATAAGATTCACGCTCTTCAATGAGGGCACTATCGGGACGTCTGCTCGACGCACCGATTCTCGTGTTCGGCATCGCGCTTCTTGACTCTTCCGCTTAGCTCCTTGGCACGACTTTCCGCCCGTTCAGCTTCCGCTTTCTTGCGTAGAGCTGAATAGGCTTGAGCCAGCAGCTCAAATATCTCCGCATTCGTCGGTTGCAATAGCGACAGGGGCACAAGTTGACGCAGCGCATCCTCAAAACGATGATCCGCAACCTGTGCTCTCACCACTCCTATCTGCGCCTCCGCATCTCCCGGCCGTAACAGAAGCGCCGCTTCGAATTGATCTTCCGACGCTTTTGGATCTTTCAACCCCAGATAAACCTTCCCCAACAGCAAGCGTGCGTCAGCCGCCTCTTCGGGAGCAATCCTCACGCTGGCCTCGAGCGCTTCGCGCGCATCGGCCAGCTCGCCTGCCTTTTCCAGCACCTGCCCCAAGTAAAACGCCGTGGTCGAGTCTTCCGGGCGAACCTCGCGGGCACGCTTGAGGTATTCCGACGCCTTCCCATAGTTGCCCGCGTGCAACTCCAGCTCTCCCAACTGCCGTAAGGCTGTCGGTGATTTGGGATCAAGCTTAAGCACACTCTCAAATCCAGGACGTGCCTCCGCCGAACAACCCGCCTCAGCTGCCATCATGGCAGAGTGCATTAGATTCTGCTCCTCGATTTTGTCCTTGGGATCAGGCAACAACGATGGTTCAGGAACATTCGTCGAACTGTCCGCATCGGCGGGGCCCAGATATCCCAACGCCCGCAGTTCGTCGAGAGTGCCAGTTTTCACCGCTCCCGCCGACGGCGCGGGGGAAGGCATCCGGGCCCGCAACCCCGCCAACAACTTACGGGACTTCTGGACAGTTGTGTCCCAAGGTGCGTAGCCGTTGCTGAGTTCACCGGGATCGTTACGCAGATCATAAAGCTCGGGCCGCGGCGCTTCGATAAATTTGAAGCCTTCGGCTCGGATTGCCCGCAGCGGTGCCCATCCAAAATGAAGAGGATAATCAGTTTCCCCGAAGGCGGTCCTGCCTGCGCCCTCTGTCCCTGTGAAATAGGGCTTCAGCGACTCGCCATCGAGTCCACCGGGCAGCGGAACATTTAGCAGATCAAGCACGGTGGGCAGGATGTCCGTGGTGCGAACCTGACTCTGGATTACGCTGCCAGTGTTTCTTCCCGGCAGCTTGAATATCAAAGGCACGTGCAGCGTAGAGTCATAGAGAAAGATTCCGTGCGTCTGTTCGTGGTGCTCTCCCAATCCCTCTCCATGATCTCCGACGACAACGATCAGAGAGTTTTCGTACCAGCCGCGCTGCCTGAGATGCCTCACAAAATTTGCCAGCGCTGAATCGGCGTAGGCAATCTCACCGTCATACAAACGGTCTTTGTACAAGTTGGAATAGGGCGGAGGCGGCTCATAAGGATCGTGCGGATCGTACAAATGGACCCAGACAAAATGCGGGCCTCCCGGATGCGCGTCCCGCCACGCTTCCGCTCTTTGCACCACTTGCAGACCTCGGCGCTCTACTCGCCCCCAGCGTGACTGGGTCTGAGGGTGCTCGGGGAAGTTGTCGTAGAAATCGAAGCCGCGATCCAGTCCCGGGGCAAATGCTTTGCTATCGAGAATGACCGCCCCGATAAATGCTCCGGTCTGATAGCCTCTTTGCTTGAGAAGCTCGGCCCAAGTCGAATGTGCGGGAGTCAGCCGTCTTGCAAAGTCGGTAACCCCATGCGCGCTCGGCAGGAGACCAGTCAAAATACTGGTATGAGAAGTATTGGTGATGGGACTCGGCGTAAAAGCCTGCGCAAAGAGAATCCCCTCCCGTGCCAAACCATCGAGTGCTGGAGTCTGAATTCTCTCATAACCGTAACAGTGAACGTGGTCGGCCCGGAGCGTGTCGATTGTCACCAGGTACACGTCGGGCTGCGGTGGCCTGCGGGCTGCTGCCTGGCCGGCCGCGAAGTTCATCATGGCCAGTCCGCACACCATCAGGATCGAAAACGCCCTCATGCCGCTCAGACTAGCATGATCGCTGCGGTGCGCTACTAGGAAACAATCGACAGATTTCCACAAGCGCGACAAGGCTCGGTTAGCACTCTACGGTTTTATCATTGACGGAGTAGAGGTAGCGGTGTTCTGCGAACTCTGCCTCAGGAAGTGGTCGGCAACGATGCCGGGCTGCTCGACGATTCGCTTTTCCCCGATGCAGACCACGAGCCGGATGAATTGGGCCATGCTCCAGGCCAGCGGGGTCGCGCTGCCAGTACCCGAGCCGAAGATAAAATGTGATTCTGTCGGGCTGGCTTGATCCCAGATCTGTTCTGGAATCATTCCGCCGGAGTTGGCAAAATTTAACATCGCCTCGAGGTAGTTCGTGGCATCGTGGCCGCGGGCGACTTCATACTCTCCGCGCTCTCCAGTGAAGATGGGCCAGATTCTTCCGATACCCTGGCCGAGCCAGGGTCCTCCAAATAACGTTTCTCCGTAGCCATCGTGGTTGTAACGCCGGAAACTTGGACCACTTGGAGTCTGCACCCGGATTGTCGAGTCGATAACTTTCACCGAACTCTCGATGGCGGGATCATCGGCAGGACGAATCCCGAGTCTCACCAATTCAAGGAACCCGGCATCGACGACATCACGTTCGTCCCACGTTCCTCCACCATTGCGAACGTCCAGTTGATAGCCGTCATTGGGATCGGTATTGTTGTCGATACGGATGTAATAACCCTGCGACGCCAGTGCTCCACCCAAATGACCGGTCTTGGTAACCATCCAGTTTTCCAGGTTCCCAGCCCAGAAGTCGGCAGTCTTGAGATAACGGCCGGCGTCGTCGTTAGCGCCATTCTTGCGGGCTATATCCGCAGCGCAAACTAGACCCGCGATCTCGGCGGCAATCGTGGAAGGCGAGTACCCCGGGATTTCCTCCCATCGTTCCTCCTGCGTCGCCGGGCCGTGCGCGATGACAAATTCAGCTTCCGGACGGACGTGATGCTGCCAGGTATCGGCATCGCTCTTGCCCAACTGCCAGGCCAGAATCATGGGGTACGAGATCTCATCCATTTGGAGCGCAATCCAGTAGGGCTTGCCGTCCAGCCAGCTATTTTGCGGGAAACTGCCGTCGGGCTTCTGCTGAACGTTGAAGAGATAATCGAGGGCGCGCTCGGCGGCAGCACGGTCGCCAGCAACTAACATTGCTGTGGCGACTTCATAGAGGTCCCGAGCCCAAACTAGGTGATATCCGCCGACACCCGGAGCATCTGCATTGACTGCAAATCCCCAGGGAATGCTCATGGACGCAATCATCGCGCCGCGAAAGGTTTTGTCCTCGTGGGCTTTAAGGATCATGGCGGCAAGGCGGAATTGACGGGCGTAGCGCTCGTCTACTTGCCTCAGGCTGCGCACGTATTCGTGCCATCCTTTCGCATACTCCGCACTGATCGATAAAAATCCGCTCTTCAGGCTGGCGCGGGCGCTCTCGAGGGCCGCTGCCGACGTGGCGCCGAATCCAAGCGCCAGAGTGAAATGAGCTCCATCGAGCTTCGCGGCCTGAATCACGTTGCCGTTGTCAGCCCGTGCATAAGACCATGCAAGTTTGTGATGCAGCAGCAGATCCGTATAGCCGTCACTGGCGCCGGCAAATCCGTTGGTCATTTGCGTGACGCCGCTGCTGCTTACCAGAGCCGAAGCAACGCCGGCTTTCTCGGCAACCAGTGCGTCATCCTGGCTGTAGC
>JBAVAV010000368.1:0-1848 GCA_049585895.1 Candidatus Sulfotelmatobacter sp.
AGTTTAATGTAAGTAAATCATTTGTAATCGCAGTAGCATTAGCAGATGCATTAGGTGTTGATTATAGTTTCTCATATGTAACTACTAATGGTAATAAAATAACTACTAATGGTAATAAGAAAGCAAAGAAATAAACATTTTCAAGGAAAAGCTGAAAAGTTTATCCATAACCGGATAAGAGATTACTTGATTATTAAGCTTAAGATTAATAAAAGAAAAGCAAGTAGTCTCTTATCCGGATTTAATTTACAGGAATTGTTAGAGCTAGAGAATGGATTAAAAGGTAGAAAGAAATGATTAAATCATTTTTTAATAATGAATATGTAGTTTTTATAGTAATAAGCATATTCAAATTCATTCTTAACATGAGTATTATGATAATCTTATTCATGACATTGATAGGAATCTTTTATGTATTAAATCCATATATGTATATGATTAAACAGACATTAATGATAATTGGCGCAATTGCAGTATTTTATTCTACAGTTAGAATAATTGAATTAATGAATTCATAATTAAGTGTCCTCCAAAGTGGACAGTTGACATTTGAATCCGTATGTGCTATAATGGTTTCAGTTTAGTTAACTGTTTACTTTAGATAACATTTGATAGTTATCTGGTATAAATTATGAAAAGATATGAGGCATCAGAGTTAGGAAGGAAATTGTTAGATGCATATGAACTTAAAGATTGGGGGATTAGATTAAGTCCGAATAATTCATTTGTAGGTTTATGTGATAGAAAAGGTAAGAATATCTATCTAAATCTACATCATGTAGATACACATCCTGATAGTGAAATTAAGGATACTATTCTACATGAGATAGCACATTGCTTAACGCCTAATGACCATGAGCATGGTAGTGAATGGCAAGCAATGGCTATTAAAGTAGGAACTCATCCTAGTAAAGTATGTAGATTGGGATTTAATGCAGAAGCAATTGATGCAATTCGTAGTGGTCATAAAGTAGATGTTATAGAGACTAAATCTGTAACATATAAGATTACTAAGAATAATGAATTGTGTCCTGTATGTTTGAAATTGGGTAAAGAATCTGTAGCTATTGTTAAGAAAGAAATTGAAAAGGGTGATTATAAGATAATCACATATGATTGTGATCATGTGGTTATGAAAGAGTTACCCAAAGCACCTGATTACCAATCTATTATCTTTGATGGTAAAGTAGATTGTAAACATACATTTACATTACCAGTTAAAGCGAGTCATAAAACTATTTGTAGTAAGTGTAATGCAAAAAGACCTTATCCATTCCAGATAGATGGAATGAAAGCTATTAATAGAGGTCTAGCTATTCAACGCGGATTTGCAGTTCTAGATAGTATGGGTTTAGGTAAGACAATTCAGGCATTAGGTTATATTAAATTTTTACCTAAAGAAAATCTACCAGTTCTATTTGTAGTTAAAGCTGGTTTGAAGTGGCAATTTGGTAGTGAGATTATTCGTATCCTAGGTGATAAGTATTTTCCACAAATTATCACTGGTGGTAAGTCTGGTATTTTTCCGGGATTGAAAACTTATATCATTAGTTATGATACATTACGAACATTTGATACTGAGAAGTTAAAGAAGCTCAATATCAAACTAATGGTATTAGATGAAGTTCAGCAGATTAAGAATCCTGATAGTACTAGAACGGGTGAAGTTAGGGAATTAATGCAGTTTATCCCTAAAGTATTACCACTAAGTGGTACGCCATGGAAAAATAGAGGTAGTGAGTTATATACAATGTTTAACTTACTTAACCCTACTAAGTTTCCATCATATCAGCATTTCTTGAACTATTGGGTAGATTTTAAGATGGGTTCTGATGGTAAGTATAAAGA
>JBAVAV010000369.1:0-3628 GCA_049585895.1 Candidatus Sulfotelmatobacter sp.
TGGCAACAATGTGGATCTGGTGGCGCAAGTGATCGAATGCCAGCAGCCGGTCAAAGAACATGAGCTCACAATCCGGCAAGGAAAGATCGTTTTTAGCATGCTCGCCTATATCTTCCAGTTGGCGCACCACGTCGTAGGAGAAGTAGCCGACGGCGCCGGCGGTGAACGGCGGCAGTCCAGGAACGGCCGCCGGCTGGTGATCGCGCAGCAGTTGTTTCACCGTTTGAAATACGTTGCCTTCTTGCCGTTCACGCTTCCGGCCGCGCTCAATCTCGATAACCTTGTCCTGTGCCCGCAGCCACATGTAAGGCCGCGCGCCCAGGAAGGTATAGCGCCCGATCTGCTCGCCGCGCTCTACAGATTCCAGCAGGAAGGCGTGAGGCTCGTTGCCGGCGATGGCGAGAAACGCCGAGACCGGTGTAAGCAAGTCGGCGCTCACCGACTTCACCACCGGCACCAGCGTGGCCGAGCGCGCCAGGTGCGAGAATTCCTTAAAGTCCGGATGCGCCATGAAAATCGCGCCCTCGGAATACGCGGGCGCCAAGCGGCCTATTATAGGGGACCGGGCAGGGCTGTCTTGAAAACGGGTGCAGCGATGGGTACAGCCCTCCGGGACGCAACTGTGCCCCGAACCAGCGCGTGAATTGACGGGCGTCCTTTGTCGTCAGAAGATACAATTCAGGCGGTCATTCAAGCCGAGAGTCCTATGCGGATCAAGTTCTGGGGAGTGCGTGGTTCCACGCCCACCCCACAACCCGAAAACATGCGCTATGGAGGCAATACTTCCTGTGTTGAGGTTCGATTCGGCGACCGCATTTACATCTTCGATTGCGGCACCGGCTTCCGCGTTCTCGGCCATCAACTGCAAAGTGAGTTTGGCGGCCGGCCGGCCTCCGCCCACGTCTTCGTCTCTCACTTTCACTGGGACCATATTCAGGGCCTGCCGTTCTTCCGGCCACTCTATGACAGTGCCGAGAACCAGTTCTTTTTCCATTGTTCCAGCCGCACCCGAAGCCTGAAGCAGGTGCTGGCCGAGCAGATGGCCGCGCCGTATTTTCCAGTGGATATTGGCCAGATGAAAGCGCGCCGCGATTTCTACGAGATCGAAAGCGGACGCGTGACTCTCGAAGAAGGCATCCAGATGCAGACTGCGTGGCTCAACCATCCGCAGGGATGCATGGGCTTTCGCCTGGAAACAAAAGATGGCGTGCTGGTCTATGCCACCGACAACGAACCCGGCGACGCCAAGTTCGATAAAGCGGTGCGTAAACTGGCCGAAGGCGCCGACGTGCTCATCTACGACGCTCAGTATCTTCCGGAGGAATACGAGGCCCGCCGCCGCGGCTGGGGACACAGCCACTGGCGCGAAGCGGTGAACGTAGTGATGGAAAGCGGCGCCAAGGAACTCATTCTCTTCCACCACGATCCCGATCACACCGACGCAGTAATCGACAAAGTCGTGTTGGAAGCCCGCAACTACTATCCCAAGGTGCGAGCCGCCTCCGAGGGCATGGAAATTAGTTTGGGGGGCGCGAAACGCTAATCGCTGGCGTGCGCAACATCCGTCAATTCCTCTCCCAGACTAGAAACGGCTTGAAATCCTATCATGCCTCTAGACCCATCGAGCTTTATCGGCCAGTATCCCTTATAAAGGCTTCCAGGTCGCTCAGGAAGAACAGTATTCCAAGGATGATCGCTCCCATCAGCGCGCAGATTGCGATGATCGTGGTCTGGCTTACACCTGGGCCTCGCCTTGCCATCGAGCCTCCTCCGCAGCGCGAACGTTGATTCAAAACCATTCGCCCTGCAAATGTGTTGCACACAAGCCTCTTTTCACCCACATCTAAGCCGGAGCCCATGCCGCATTTCCGCCAGCTTGCGGCGTGGAAATATTGGCACAATCAGAGCCGGGTCGCAAGGCAAACTCGCCACCCCGCCAAACCGCCCGGGACGTAAATCGGATTGCTTCAGGCGCCGTCGCCGTCTTGCTTCCCGGCCATCCGCCCTCATATACTCGGAACGTTTGCCCGCCCCTCCGGGAACTTCGCCCGGCGCCGGCCCGCACCGAACTGCGATCATTCCGGAGATCACGTTAATGCCTACCCTGACCGCTCCGCCCAACATCGACAAGGAATCCAATCCGTGGGAATCGCAACGCGCGCGCTTTGACCTGGCCGCTCAGAAGCTCAACCTAGATGACGGCTTGTGGCGGGTCCTGCGCTATCCGAATCGCGAACTCACGGTATACATTCCTGTGGCCATGGACGGCGGCCATCTCGAGGTCTTCACCGGATTTCGCGTTCAGCACTCGATTGCGCGCGGTCCCAGCAAGGGTGGCATTCGTTACGCGCCCGACGTCACGCTGGACGAAGTACGGGCTCTGGCAGCGTGGATGACCTGGAAGTGTGCTGTGGTCAACATCCCTTTCGGTGGCGCCAAAGGCGGCGTCATTTGCGATCCCCACAAGATGTCGATGGGCGAACTGGAGCGCATGACTCGCCGCTACACCGCGGAGTTGGTCGAATTCATCGGCCCGGAAAAAGATGTTCCCGCCCCCGACGTCAACACCAACGAGCAAGTCATGGCCTGGATGATGGACACCTACTCCATGCACATGCGCCAGACCGTCACCGCCGTAGTGACCGGCAAGCCGATCAACATCGGCGGTTCGCGCGGACGCCGCGAAGCCACGGGCCGCGGAGTCATGATCGTCTGCGATGAGGCCATACGCAAGCTGGGCCTGGAGCGGGAACGCAGCCGCGTGATTGTGCAGGGCTTCGGCAACGTCGGCTCCAATGCCGCGCTGCTCATGCATGAAGCCGGATACAAAGTCGTCGGCATCGCCGAAGTCGGCGGCGGCCTCTATAATAAAAACGGCATCGACCTGAAGGCTTTGGTCGAGTTCCGCCAGAAGAACGGCACGGTGCACGGTTTCACCGAGGCCGAAAAATACGATACCGCCGAACTGCTGACCACGGATTGTGAAATCCTCATCCCGGCCGCGACGGAGAATGTCATCACCTCGCGCAACGTCGACCGTGTGAAGTGCCGCGTCCTGGCCGAGGGCGCGAACGGGCCGACCACGTCCGCGGCCGATGATGTCCTGACCGACAAGGGAGTCTTCGTGATTCCTGACATTCTCGCCAACGCCGGGGGCGTGACCACTTCCTACTTCGAGTGGGTGCAGGACCGCCAGGGCTACTTCTGGAAAGAATCGGTGGTGAACGAGCAACTCGACACCATCATGAAGTCTTCGTTTGAAGATGTCGTCCGCTACGCCGAGACGCACCATGTCAACAACCGGATCGCGGCGTACATGCTGGCCATCGACCGCGTAGCCTACACCATCCGCCAGCGCGGCATTTACGCATAAGGAGACACCATGAAAGCAACCCGCAAAACCCTGTTCGCGGCGGTTGTTTCCGTAGTATTCGCGCTCGCGCTGCTGATCACTTTTGGCGCCCCGCAGAGCGGTTATGCCGCGAACCCGGCCGCGCAAGCCGCGTCCGCTGCCGACAAACTCGACATCAATACTGCGACCAAGGATCAGCTAAAGGCTCTCACCGGCATCGGCGATGTCTACTCGCAGAAGATCATCGATGGACGCCCTTATCGTACGAAACTGGAT
>JBAVAV010000370.1:0-8780 GCA_049585895.1 Candidatus Sulfotelmatobacter sp.
GTCAGGGACGAGCGCATCTTATTGCCGCGAATAGTGTCCGTCGCCATCTGGACGATCTCGCCGAATTCGTCTTTGTGAATCATGAGCGATTGAGTAATTTGGTAATTGGGTGATTCGGTAATTGAAAACCTTTAAGGCATGAATCCTTTTGCCGAGTATTTCAATTGCACAATCACCCGATTGCAAAATCGCTAAATTCCTAGGTCTCGAACCGTAGCGCCACAATCGGATCTAGTCTCGCGGCTTTGCGCGCCGGATAGACCCCGAAGAACACTCCCACACTTGCTGACACGATCAGACCCGCCGCCACGGCCCAAAGCTTGATCGCCGAAGGCATTCCGATCAATAAAGTTACGGTCAGGGCGATGGTCACTCCCAACAGCACGCCCAGCGCGCCGCCCGCGAGCGCCAACGTCACGGACTCGATCAGAAACTGCAGCAGAACATCGTCGCGCCGCGCCCCGAGAGCCTTGCGGATGCCGATCTCGCGCGTGCGCTCGGTCACCGACACTAGCATAATGTTCATGATCACGATGCCACCGACCACCAGGGAAATGGCGGCAATGCCGATGGTAGCAATGAAAAAGGTCTGGCTAAAGTCGGTCCAGATGCCGAGCAGGCTGGCATTGGTCTCAATATCAAAACTGTCGTCGCCGCCGGGCTGATCGTGGCGCTTGGCGCGCAGAGCGACGCGCGCTTCCCCGACCGCATCGTCAAGCGGAGGTCCGGCGCTTGCGGCTTTCCCTGAAATCCGGAGGCTATTATTGTGCACCCCATATTGCTTCAGGCATGCCGTGATTGGAATCATCACGTAATTGTCGGCGCTCTGCCCCAGGGTCTTGCCTTTCTTCGTCCCCACTCCGATTACCTGGTAGGTCCAGCCGTCGACGCGGATCTCCTTGCCCAGGGGATCGGTACCCACGAGAAGGTGCTCCACAATATCGGCACCTACCACGGCTACAGGAGACCGATTATCGACATCCGTCTGGTTCAGCATGCGGCCAGCGCTCAGGTCGGTATCTAGAATCGCAGCCATCGCGGGAGTGATTCCCCGTATCAGCGTGTCGCTGATCGATTGCTCGCCGTACTTCACGTGACCGCTTTCGTTGCGTGTGGAGGCCCCAACCAACTCACAGTGCCGGCAGGCATCCGCTACGGCCTGGTAGTCCTCAATAGTCAGGTCTTTGCGTTTCTCAGCTTCCAGGAAGTGATCGACGTTGGTGACGGCGGGAGAAACTTTAAAGATGAAGAAAACGTCCGCGCCGAGGTTGAAAATCTTATGCGCCACGTAATCGTTGATGCCGGAAACGAACGTCACCACAGCAATCACGGCAGCCACGCCGATGACCACGCCGAGCAGGGTCAACACCGAACGCAGCTTGTTCACCCACAGCGATTGCAGCGCGATTCGGATGGCTTCGGCAATATTCATGGAGCGGGTCTTGGGCCTCAGGTCTTAGGTCTCAGGTCTCAGGTCTCAGGCTATGGGCCTCGTCAGATTCCCTCAAAACTGCGCGGGACCCCTTGCCGGTACAAGTCTATCAGCCCAAGCGGCTCATCGAAGACTCAGCCGACTCCAAGCCCAAGGCCCAGGACCTAGACCAAAGACCCAAGGCCTAAGACTAAGACCCGAGACCTGAGATCCGCGTGCCCCGTCATCCCATATAATGACCTAGTAGGCAGCTGGACCGGACGGTCGCTTCCCGCGTCTTCGGGCGCAGGGAGAGGAAAGTCCGAACTCCACAGAGCAGTGTGCCGGATAACGTCCGGGAGGGCTCCCGCGCTTGTACGGGCGGGATCGCTCGACGGCTAGTGCCACAGAAAATATACCGCCCCGCCGTCGTTGTCATTCCTCGAAATCGCAGCGAGGATCGCAGCGAGCAATGACCACGGCGGCGAGGTAAGGGTGAAAAGGTGCGGTAAGAGCGCACCGCCGCCGCAGTAATGTGGCGGGCAGGGCAAACCCCACACGGAGCAAGACCAAATAGGGAGGGAGCGCGGGACTTGATTCTTACGAGTCATGGTTCCGGGCACGTGCCGGCTCGGCGCGTCCAACCTCCGGGTAGGTCGCTAGAGCCGCGCAGCGATGCGCGGCCCAGAGGAATGGCCGTCCCACCGGAGCAATCCGGCGGACAGAATTCGGCTTACAGGTCCGGCTGCCAACTTGCCTAGAGTCTCGGATCGACTGGTTCGCTCTCTAGAGCCAGCACACCAAACACGCACTCGTGCACTCTGCGTAGAGGTTCCTGGTGAACGAATCGCTCCAGGGCTTCCAGTCCCAGGGAAAACTCTCGAAGCGCGAGCGACCGCTTACCGCCCAGGCCTCGGCTCTTTAGCCGCTGCAGGTTCTCTGGAAGAGTGTATTCCGGGCCATAGATGATCCGCAGGTATTCCCGCCCACGGACCTTCACTGCAGGCTGGACCAAGCCCTTGCGGCCTTTGCTCACAAACTCCACCGGTTTGACCACCATGCCTTCGCCGCCGCTTTCCGTAAGTTGCTCCCACCATTTGATTCCTTTTTCTTGGGCTGCCTTGTCGGTGAGATCCACGACTTGGAAAGGTGTAGCAAGCAGCAGTCCAGCATCTGCCAAGCAGAGTCGAGCAAGGGTCTCCATGTGCCAAACGTGATCTCTCCCGGTGTGTACGCTACCCTCACTGGCAAGCAGGTGGAACGGCGCCAGTTTAAGGTCCGCCAGTGAGTGCACCGGCCAACAATACCGCCTGTATGCCTCGACATAGAGATCGGCGGCTTCCTTGCGCTGCTGATATCGTTCCCTCAGCGCTTCGGTCTCCGGATTCCCGGCTGCCGCCCTCAAAGCTGTGATTGCCGCGGGTAGGGCTGCTTGTGCAGCGGCGCCGGTTGGAGCATATTGCTGGCGCAACAATTCTTGGGCCTTCGCCGACCATGGCATTAGTTCACAGTCGAGGCAAACCCAGTCAGTCTTCAGGTCCTCCCAGATGCTTGCTGCTTCCACAGCCTTGCGCACCCGCTCCAGGAGTTCCAATTCCAAGATCGCGTCGTTGAAGAAGCGGCGTCCTGTTCGCGTATAGCAGACTCCGGCTTCTCCTTGCGCGACTCCGAACCGCTTCCGAGCAGCCTCGGCATCGCGGCAGATGATGACCACCGCCCGCGACCCCATATGCTTCTGTTCACAAACGATCTTGTGCACCCCCTCGTGCAGGTAGTAGGCAAAAGCTTCTTCAGGATGTTCAAGCAGCCCATCGCGTTTACTGGTCTCGCAAGGAGACATCGTGGGTGGAAGATAAATGAGCCACTTTGGATTCGAAGCAAATCGACTCATCACCTCCAAGGCCGTGATGGCGTTCTCTTCCCGAATTGTGATGGTTCGGTTTAATCGTGTGCTGATGATTCGCTTGCCGATTACATCCTCGATGTCTAGCAGATCATCCAGTTGTTGTTGGGCAGTCAGCGCAGGCGCGGTCTCGCCTTCAGTCAGGAACGGCTTTATCGACTCGTAATAGGTTCGCAGCGCGGGTACCGACACAAGCTCACGTTCAGGGTAGCGTAGTGCAGTCAGTTTTCCGCCGAACACGCACCCGGTATCTATATTGATCGTGCGGTTGAGCCATTCGGGCTCTGCAATCGGCGTATGCCCGTAAACGACCATTGCTGTGCCTCGATATTCGGCGGCCCAGTTGTAACGCACAGGGAGTCCGTAATCGTCAGTCTCCCCCGTCGTTTCTCCGTAAAGCGCAAAATCGCGCACCTTACCCGAACCACGCCCCTGCATCTCCTCCTTCATTCCCGCGTGTGCGACCACAAGTTTTCCGTCGTCGAACACGTAGTGGCTGACCAAGTCATCGAGGAACTTAACGACAGCTTGCTTGAACTCAGGGCTCTCCCTGTCGAGCTGCTCAACCGAGTCTGCGAGCCCGTGCGTCATTTGTACATCGCGGCCTTTTAGCTTTCGCATTAACTTCATGTCATGGTTTCCGGGGACGCATAACGCCGTCCCGTCTTCAACCATTCTCATGACCAGACGCAAAACGTCAGGAATCTTGGGCCCGCGGTCGACAAGATCACCGACGAAGACAGCTTTTCGTCCATCTGGGGGAGTAGCCTTTGGTCCCTCCGGTCCGCTCTCGATTTTGTAGCCAAGTTGTCCGAGTAGAGTATTTAACTCCTCGTAGCAACCATGCACGTCCCCGATGATGTCGAAGGGCCCATGCTCGTGTTTCAGGTTATTCCAGAGAGGTTGCCGCCTGATTGTGACCGACGAGACCTCTTCTGGAATAGACAGAGTGAAAACATGCCGAAACCCCTCTCGCTCCAATCCTCGTAGCGAACGCCGCAGTTGTTGCGACTGGTTTCTAACCACGTGAGAACCAAATTGTCGGTCGGGTCGGTTTTGGTTACGTTCGTGGCAGAGCTTCTCCGGCAGGTTGAGCACGATCGCCACTGGTAGAACATGGAATTCGCGAGCGAGAGCGACCAGCGGCTTACGTGCCTCCGCCTGAACATTTGTGGCGTCAACCACTGTTAGGCGTCCTCCAGCAAGTCTTTTGCGGGCGACGAAGTGCAGAACCTCGAACGCATCTTTCGTGACCGCCTGAGCGTTCTCGTCGTCCGATACAAGACCGCGACAGAAGTCGGAGGAGAGTACTTCGGTGGGCTTGAAATGCGCCCGAGCAAAGCTGGACTTGCCACAACCAGAAGGTCCGATCAGAACGATCAGCGAGAGTTCTGGTATCGTTATGTTCACAGACTGAAGACCCCCATTTGCGTAGGCGCGCCGACCTGAGGATCTTCTTCTCCCACCGGCAGAAACCGAACCGTATATCCAAAGCGCTCGGAGATTCGGCTTGACCACTGTCGGAACTGTTCCCGAGTCCATTCAAATCGATGGTCCTTGTGGCGGAACTGTCCCGCTGGCAGAGTGTCAAACTTCACGTTGTACTCGGAGTTGGGCGTGGTCACGACGATCGTTTTCGGGTGCGCTGCTTCGAAAAGCACTCGCTCGAATGCGGCCAACCGTGGCGCATCCAGATGTTCGATTACTTCCACAACTGTCGCGGCATCGTATCCAGATAAGCGGTTGTCGCGATACATCAGCGAACCATGCATCAATTTCAGGCGTTCCCTCTGCTTCGTGGGCATCCTGTCTAGGCGAAGACGTTGGCTCGCAATTTCGAGACTTCGGTAGGAGACATCCATGCCTACGATCTCGGTTAGTGACTTCTCTTCCGACAGCGCTCGAAGGAGCTTTCCTTCTCCGCAGCCCAAGTCCAGGACACGCTTCGCCTCCGCTGACCGCAACACCGCGACGACGGCTCCCATACGCTGTTGCCATAGCCGGATCGGTTCCTCCATTTTCGTTTCTTCTTCAGCGTGCGCTTCCTCAGTCGCATCAGGATCAGCATTATCTCCCTCTGTCAGCCTGGCGAGCGCCTCTCGGGCGAGTTGTCTCTGTCGTGGTAAATAGCGCTTTACGATTCCTTCTTTATGAGGATGCGAGGCCAGCCATCCTTCTCCCTTGCGCAGTAGTTTCTCAACCTCATCCTGGCCGATCCAATAGTGCTTCTCGGCATCCAGCACCGGCACCAGAACATAGAGATGATTGAGGAGATCCTGCAGACGGAACCTCCCATCCAATGTCACTGAGTAGTAAGGCCCCTCGCCCCACTCTGGGAACCTCTCGTCGAGCGGGTGCTGCTCCGCCGTTACGCTATACCCAAGAGGCTCAAACAACTCTCGGATTAGACCTTCACCTGCTCTGCACGCCACAACTGTCAGGTTGGCGGTCAACGGAATCGGCAGGTCCGCCAATTCTTGCCTCCCTTTGCTGCGCCCGGACATGGCTGTGCCAAAAGCCCGGCCCATAGCGACGCTAAGGAAGGAAGAAAGTACATAAGGCCGATCGTTCACGTACTGATCGAGCGTTCCACCCTCATGCTGTCCCAGCTTGCCACGAACCAGCCCTACCGGATCGACATCGAGTAATAGGGCCGCCGTGCACCGCTCAGAGGTCGCCTCTGGGTAAAAGACATGCGCCTTCCCAAACGAGAGGTCAAACGAATGCAAATTCGCAGGATTCTTATGCAGCAGGTATCCCAAGTCTGTTGCCGGCCGATGCGTGGTCGTGATCGTCAACAACATGGTTGGATTATACGGGGGTAATTGCGTGCTTCGGCCACTTGGATAATTCGAGCGTTGTTACGCCTGCGCGAGACAAAACCAACGTCCCTGCTACGGTCACCACATTGACAGTTCTTTCCGTCTCCGATTCAATAACTTACGTGACAGCAATCTGCCCCTTCGGCTCGCAGCCCCAACTGCCTGACTCGAGAGATAACGACACCACCGCCCGATGATCGTCAACTTCGCTGAGCGGGCTCACAATCACAACTGGGAAGTGGACCCGGTTACCCGGTCGCTGCTCGATACCGATTTCTACAAGCTGCTGATGCTGCAGTTTGTATGGAAGCATTTCCCGAAAACCCACGTCTCTTTTTCGATCTCAAACCGCTCCTCCGCGGTGCGTCTGGCAGACTTGTTCGCAACTCAGGATCTTACCGCGCAGATGGAGCACGTCCGGAAACTCCAATTTCGAAAGTCGGAACTGGTCTGGCTGGCGGGTAACACTTTCTACGGCCGCCGCGGGATTTTTGAACCTGCGTTCCTGGAATGGCTGGAACGGGATTTCAAATTGTCGGACTACTCGTTGTCGGTCCGGGACGGTCAGTTCCATCTTTCCTTCGACGGTTTGTGGACCGAGACGACGATGTGGGAACTCTATGCGCTCTCCATCCTCGACGAGCTGAGAACCAGGGCCAACTTGAAGAGACTGAGCGAGTTCCGGCTCGACATTCTGTATGCCCGGGCGAAGACCAAACTGTGGAGCAAGATCGAGCGCCTGCGCGGCATTCCCGGTCTCAGCGTGGCGGATTTCGGAACCCGGCGCCGACACAGCTTCTTGTGGCAGGAATATGTAGTCAATGCGATGGCGTCGAATCTCGGCCACAATTTTATCGGAACCTCGAACGCCTTCCTCGCCCACAAGCACGACCTCGAGGCGATCGGCACCAATGCGCACGAGATCCCCATGGCTCTCGCAGCCCTCGCGCCCGATGACCACACCCTGAAGGAATCTCAATACCGCGTCCTCGAACTGTGGCAAAGCACTTACGAAGGCGCGCTTCGAATCATGCTCCCCGACACGTTTGGCACCACCCAATTTTTGGAAGGCGCGCCCGGGTGGGCCGCGGATTGGACGGGCCAGCGCATCGACAGCAAGAATCCCTATGTTGCCGGGGACGAATATATCGAATGGCTGAAAGCGCGCGGGCGCAAGCCACAGGAAAAACTCATCATTGCGTCCGACGCACTTGACATTGACGACATACTCGGTTTGCACGCCTACTTTGGCGGCAGACTCCAGGGCGGCACGGCTACGAGCGATTTCCGCACCGCAGCGGACTTCCTGGATGGGACAAAGTGGATTCCCGGCCGCCGGATTCGATTCAGCGCCGGCTGGGGTACCCTGCTCACCAACGATTTCCGCGGCTGCGATCCCAGCGGAGGCAGCGGTTTCGATCCCATCAGCCTGATTTGCAAAGTGTCCACCGTCGAGGGACGGCCGGCGGTCAAGCTCTCCGACAACTATGCCAAGGCACTCGGGCCGCCCGACGAAATCGAACGCTATCGCGGAGTGTTCGGCACGGCTGGGGTCACGAACGTCCCCGTAATTGCGTGATCCGCAGAACCCACACGGCTTCGAGACAGCGACAACAAATCCCTTTCTGGGCATTCGGGATAGATTCAGCCATTTTTATCTTGACTTCCCTTGCGTCCGAGGCGCACAATCTCGCGCGGTTGGCCTCTCCGACGAGCAGTTCCCAGCGAGGGGGAGGAAGTGCGCACTCCCTGAGGCAGACCGCCATTTCTCGGAACGACCCTGAAACACAGCTAGCGTTGACATGCCGCAATGCAGCGGTAAGGAGTCATTCACCTCCGCGAGGACTCGGCGAGCCTCTTTTCGCCAGCGGTGAACGTTTTCTTTCTATAAGAACTTCCAGGCTCGCCCAAGGAGCTAACTATGGGAACTTGGCAATCTCTCTCGAACTCTCCCACCTTCGGTGCCAGCACCATGCTGTTGCTGACCGACGGTACGGTCATGTGCCAGGAATCGGGTGGCAAGAATTGGTGGCGACTAACTCCAGACAGTTCCGGAGACTATGTGAATGGAACATGGTCCCCCTTTGCCCCCATGAAAAACACTCGTCTGTACTATGCCTCCGCGGTACTGCGAGACGGACGCGTTTTTGTGGCGGGAGGAGAATATAGCGACGGCGGCGGCGACTTGGATGCCGCCGAAATTTTCGAGCCGCTCTTGAACTACTGGACCAGCATTCCCGCACCCCCAGGCTGGGCAGCCATCGGAGACGCTCCTTGCTGCGTCCTGGCCGACGGCAGGCTTCTGCTGGGCTCGATCCAGAACAATACTACGGCCATCTACGATCCGGACTCCGGCACTTGGACTGCCGGGCCAAACAAAGACGACAGCAGTTCGGAGGAAACCTGGACGCTGCTCCCCGATGAGACCGTACTTGCGGTCGAGTGCAGCAACCATCCGAATGTGGAGAAGTTTGTGGCTCCGGCCGAGAAGTGGGTGAAGGCTGCGCCTACCCCAGTCGATCTGGTGCAGGCTTCCTCCATTGAAATCGGCCCTGCGATTCTGCTGCCTGACGGTCGTGTATTTGCCATCGGTGCCACGGGTCGCACTGCCATTTACACGCCGCCCAACATCGCGGACCAGCCC
>JBAVAV010000371.1:0-9332 GCA_049585895.1 Candidatus Sulfotelmatobacter sp.
GAGCAGATCTTTTCTTCTGCCCGCATAGAACGAAAGAAAGTATGCCAGAGGATAACCAAGTAACAATGAGAAGAGAGTCACTCTCGTCGCGATCCACATGGAGCGCAATAGCGTCTGCCAATAAACGCTGACCCGCAGCAGTTCGCGGTAGTTATCGAGATCCCAGGAATGAACGATGGCCTGAGCCGGCGTTACTGACCAGAAGCTGTAACAGAACATCAGCCCATAGGGCGTCAGCAGGAACACCGCCACCCACAGAAGTGGAGGCAGCGTTACGGCCGTCTTGTAGGCGCGGGAAAACACTAGATTCTTTCTGGAGACTCTCGCACGGGCACGGCATCGTCGGAAAAGAACTCCAATTCCACATCGGCGCGTGTCCCGGTTCCGCTCGGTGTCCTCACCACCAACACCAAACCCTCCGAGCATTCAACCCGGATTAGTTCTGTAGCTCCGTGAAATGCCTGATGCAGCACTGTTCCGCGGATGCGAACTCTACCGGGCAGCATTGCGCTCTCTCCCACAACCAGTCGAATATTTTCGGGCCGCAAGGAGAAGAGGGCCGGACCATCCGGCACCGGCGCCGTCCACGAAAGGGAAGAGCAGCGTGCCACCCCGCCACGAATCTCACCTCTCAACAGGTTCGTGTGTCCGATGAATTGCGCCACATACGTGGTAGCGGGCCGGCTGTAGATTTCCCGTGGCGTCGCGACTTGTTCAAGTTCGCCTGAGCGCAACAAGGCGATCCGATCGGACATGACCATGGCTTCTTCCTGGTCATGAGTAACGAACACAAACGCGATGCCGACTTCCCGCTGCAGCGATTTCAACTCCACTTGCATCTGGCGGCGCAGGTTTGCGTCCAGGGCCGAAAGGGGCTCATCCAGCAGCAAAAGCCGCGGACGGTTTACCAGTGCGCGCGCCAGCGCTACCCGCTGCTGTTGCCCGCCACTGATCCTCGACGGCTTCGCCTTGGCCTGCGCCGTCATTTTTACTTTAGCCAGGGCTTCTTCCACCCTCATGGCGATCTCGGCCCCTGGCCGCTTGGCCACGCGTAACCCGTATCCCACGTTCTGTTCCACAGTAAGGTGAGGAAAAAGCGCGTAGCTCTGAAAAACCGTATTCACACGCCGCCGGTAAGGGGGTTGCTGGTCTAACCGCTCGGCGCCCATCCACACCTCGCCGGAACTCGCTGTCTCAAAGCCAGCGATGATTCGCAGCAGCGTAGTCTTGCCCGAGCCGCTTTCGCCGAGGATGGCGAGAAATTCCCCCTCGGCAATTTCTAGCGAGATATCCCGCAATACAACGTTCTTGCCAAAATGCTTGGCCACGTTGCGAATGCTGAGCAGCGGCGCACGGCCCGCAGTATCGGCAACACCCGTCACATCAACCTCGGAACTGGCAGCCAATCCCAATCTCCCCACCGTTTCTATAAGCCGAAGCCTGAAGCCCGAAGCCTATTGTGCCGCCTTCACTTCATTCCACATTTCGTTGTACTTGGCGCGCCGCGGCACATTCTGCCAGAAGTACAGACGCTTCTGGTAGTTGTCGACATCGTCGAGATGCAGGCTCTTTACCTGGTCCGGCGTCATGAAGTGTGCTGCCTGCGGATTCGCCGGTGTGTATCCAGTCACATCCGCAACCTGCTTCTGGGTCTGAGCTTTGATCATGTATTCAAGAAACTCGTAGGCTAGGTCTTTGTTCTCGCTGCCCGCCGTGATCATCAGGTGATCGATCCATCCCGTCGTGTTTTCCTTAGGGATCGTCTCCCCCACCGGATAATTCATCTTGCGCAGTTGATTGGTCATCAGCGGCCATCCCATCGCCGCCACCACTTCGTGATTCTGGAAAAGATTGGTCAACTCCCCGCCTGTCGACCACATCTTGCGAATATTCGGCTTCAGCTCCAGCAACTTCTTCTTCACTGCCTCCAGCTGTTCATCGCTCAAGCTGTAAAGCTGCGACGGATCGGGTTTGTCATAGCCCAAAACCTGCGCGGCCATGTAGACCGTCGAAAGATCGTCCCATACCGAAATTTTCCCCTTGTATTTCGGATCCCAGAGCATGTTCCAGCTATTGGGGGGCTGCGCGAAGACCGTGGTGTCGTAAATCATTGGGTCCGGCCCCCACATGAACGGCACTCCATAGACCTGGCCCTTCACGCGCACCAGCGGCAGGGATGTCAGTTGCGCAGAGAGTTGTCCATAACTCGGAATCTTCGACAAATCCAGCGGAGCCGCTAGGCCCGCCGCCGCGATCGACGCAGCCACATCGCTCGACGGCGAAATCACATCATAAGTTCCGGCGCTGCCGCCGCGCAGCTTGGCGACGAGTTCGTCACTCGATCCCATGTACGACGCCGTCACCTTGCAATGGTGCTGCTCCTCAAAGGCTTTCACGAACGAGGGGTCCGCGTAACCCTCCCACACCAGCAGGTTCAGAGATGGCGTCTTCTTGGCACACGATCCCGTCAGCAAGAGCAATGCGAATAATGACGGCAGAATCGGCAGACGTCGCAGCATCAGTCCTCCTCCGTGACGGCGCTTCGGAATGCCTTGTTTACTGCGAATTATTCACCGTGAAGCCCACAGACAAAATCTCCCGCATATGGCCGCCGCTCAGAACGTCGGCGGTGTGTTTACCCAGAGCACCCACGTTTCCGCGTGGCCGGGATTTTTCCAGCGATGCGGCGTGGCACTCTCGAAATAGAAGCTGTCGCCGGACTTAAGGCGGTATTCCTTATCATGAAGAGTGATCGCCAATTGCCCGCGCAACACATACAAAAACTCTTCGCCCTCGTGAGAGTAGGGATCTCCGCTGCCGCTTTTCGGCGCGACTCGGAACAGGTGGGGCTCCATCACTGTGTTACCCCATGACAGCAACTCCATGCGGACACCGGGTCCAGCCTGCAGCACTTTTCTTTCTCCCGGACGCACTTGACGGCGGCTGGCTTCACTGGCGTCAAAGAAATCCAGGATGTTGGTGCGGTAGAAACGCGCCAGCTTGCGCAGCGTGCCCACCGAACCGCTCATCTGCGAGCGCTCCAGAGCGCTCAAAAATCCCACTGAGATCCCCACCGCCCGCGCCACTTGAGCCAGTGAGAGCCGCCGCTTCGCCCTTAACTGCCGCAAGTGCACTCCGATCGCGCCCGCATTCCCGTCTGCGGGCGGGCGCAGTCGCCGTTCACGGCGCAGCAACTCTACGATTGCCGCCGCGTTCAGCCCGCGCACCTTGCGCAGAAATCGCGCCCTCCGCAGCAGCTTGACGTCTTCCCCTGAGTACAGGCGGTACTTGCTCTCGGTGCGGCGGGGACGGGCCAATCCCAGGCTTTCCCAGGAACGGATCACGGAAGGCGACACGCCCACGCGCCGTGCCACCTCGCCGATCTTCAGATACCCGGAACTGGAATTCGCATTCATCACGCCGGTGCGGGTCCGCCCTGGGAATTTCTTCTCGGCCGGATAGGAGAATCCCCGAAACGCGCGTTTTTCTCCTTGACAGCGCGCTCCCCACTTCTCTAACCTTGCGGGATTATAGCAAGGTTGTGGCCGGAAGCAAGCTGTGGCACTCGATAAAATCTCCCGGAAACGAAGGTTGGAGGTTCCATGCCATCACCACGAGCCCGCTGGACTGCCGTTTGCCTTGTCGTCACAATCTCTTTTGCGGTCCCCACATTGCTCTCCGCTCAAGGCGCCAGCGGCCGCATTCTGGGCCGCGTCGCCGATCCCAGCGGCGCGGTCTTAGCGGCAGTTAAGATTACTCTGGTCAATGACGCGACCGGTATTGCCCACGACGCGCAGAGTAATGACAGCGGTGACTACAGCTTCGTCGACGTAGTCCCCGGTACATACACCGTGCAGTTTGAGCTGCGAGGATTCAAGAAGAATGTTGAGAAGGGAGTAACGGTTGATGTCAATCAGGTGGTGACGCTCAACTCCATCCTGCAGATCGGCGGCTCCCAGGAGGTTGTGGAAGTAACCTCGGAAGCTCCTCAGGTCGATACCACCAGCACCCAGCTTGGCGCCGTAATTAATGACCGCTCCGTGAACGAACTGCCTCTTAATACCCGAGACACTTACCAATTCCTTCAGCTTCAGCCCGGAGTGCAGGCCCAACTGGGATCAAGCGGCAAGTTGTTCGCCGGCTCCGACAATGCCGGTTCAGTTTCTGTCAACGGCGGCCGCACCCGCGCCAACAACTTCAGCGTCAACGGCGGCGACGCCAACGATCAGTTTATAAATACCCCCACGATCGAACCCACTCCCGATGCTGTTGAAGAGTTTCGCGTGATCACCAACACGTTCGATGCCGAGTATGGGCGCAACTCCGGGTCCGTCGTGAACGTAATCACCAAGTCCGGAGGCAACGCGTTTCACGGGGATCTCTACGAATACTTCCGCAACACAATTCTGGATGCCCGCGGCTACCCTGATACAACCAAGCCGCAGCTTAATCAGAACCAGTTCGGCGGCACATTCGGCGGTCCCATCAAAAAGGACCGCACTTTTTTCTTTCTCTCCTATGAGGGACGCCGGATCCGCGACGGCCAGCCGGGACAGTTGCTGAACGTTCCTACGACACCGGAATTCAGCGGCGATTTCTCCGATCAAGGCCCGTTTGCAGGTAGTATTGCGACCGGCGGCTTTATCGCCAATGTGCTGGACGGCCGCTCTGGATGTGACGCTGCCTTGGGCTACTCAGTGGCCAGCGTTCCGTCGGATCCCGCGACCCCCGGTTTTACCGATTGGTCCTCGATTTTTCCCAACAATGTGATCCCCACGGCCTGCCAGGATCCCGTGGCTGCCAACCTCCTCCAGAAGTTCGTTCCTGCGGCCAATATCGGCATCAACCAAAATCAAGTAGTCCCCGTGGGAACGGACAACGCTGATCAGTTTACCGCCCGCTTCGATCACAAGATCAATGATCACCAAAGCTTCACCGCTTATTATTATTTCAACGATGGCCGTAAGCTCCAGCCCTACGACGATTTCGAGGAGGCGGGCGCCAATGTGCCTGGCTTTGGCAACTACTTGAATCTCCGCAACCAGCAGTGGAACTTCACCCACACCTGGACTATAAGCAACGCTCTGGTGAACGAAGCCCACTTTACTTATATGCGTGAAGGGGAGCTCGGGTACCTGAAATCGCAAACTACCAATGCCGTTACATCATCCTGCACCGGAGCGGCGGCCACTTTCTGCTTTACGGGCACTTCCGATTCTTCGGCCATCACGAGTGAGTTCGGAGCGGCGGCAAATCTGGGCATTACGCCCGGACTGCCGTCAAATCTCACGGGCGTTCCGTTCGTCAGCATTTCGGGTGGCGCGTCGTTCGGTAACAATTTCGAGGGCTTCCTGCCTCAGGTCGGAAATAGTTTTCAGTGGTCCGACGGCCTGACGTGGGTGAAAGGCAATCACACCTTCAAGTTCGGCGCTGATATCCGCCGCGCCCGCTTCGACCAGTACTACTACTTTGACGTCAACGGCGAATACACCTTCGACAACAGCGGGCCGAATGCGATTATTCCCGGCGATGGCGACCAATATGCCGAGTTCCTGCTGGGTTTGGCGGACGCCTACACTCAGGGCTCTGGACAGCGCGAAGATGTTCGCAGCACGGCTGTCTATCCCTTCGCCCAGGACAGTTGGAAGGTCAGGCCAAACCTGACTTTGAATTATGGGCTGCGCTGGGAATTTACTCCTCCTCCCACCGATATCAGTGGTCACGTGGAGACCTTCCGGCCCGGACAGAACTCCACCGTATACCCTTGCGCAATTACGAATAGCACGGCGTACTGGCAGGCCAATAACGACCCAAATCCAACGTGCGCCAACACTGGCGCCCAAACAACTGGTTTGGTCGTTCCCGGCGATCCCGGCGTTCCCGCCGGAATGACCTCAACCTACTACAAGGCTTTCGCTCCGCGCTTCGGGATAGCCTACAGCCCGAATTTCGCCAGTGGCCCATTGGCCAAGCTGTTCGGCAGCAATGGCAAAACCAGCATTCGCGCGGGTTGGGGTCTTTTCTATAACCCGATCGAAGAATTGGTTCTTGCGCAGTTTGGCGCCGAGCCGCCTTTCGGAGGCAGCTCTTCACTCTCTGGTGTGTTTTTCAACACGCCGTTCGTGAACCAGGGCGAGTTTACAAGCCCTAATCCTTTCGGCGGCATCATCACGCCCACCAAGGGCCAGCCAACGGATTTGTCCCTGTTCCGCCCCATCCTTCTCTATGGCGAATTCGAACCGCACCTGCGCTCCCAGTACACCAGTCAATACAACTTTACGATTCAACGCGAACTCAGCAACAGCATGATGTTCCAGATTGGTTATGTCGGATCTCAGGGCCATCGTTTGCTCGCCGCCCACGACATCAACCCATCAAACCCGCAGAGCTGTCTCGACATTATCGCGATTTCAAACTTGGATCCGACCGCCGTGACGTCTTACGGAACTCAGGCGACCTGTGGTCAGACAGTCGAGGATTCGCAATGGAGCGTAACCATTCCTTCGGGATTCCCGTTCCACCTGCCGAATGGCAGCATCCTCAACGGAACCGGCCAAACCATTAACCTCGTAGGTTTGCGTCCTTATTCCTCGCCGAATTGCAATCCGCTGCTGCCGGCGTTTACGCCCGGCACGGGTTGTCCCGTGGACGGGATTCCCGTATTTACCGACATCTTCGCCGAAGATACCATTGCCAACTCCTCCTACAACGCGCTGGAGATGATGCTGCAGAAACGCTTCTCTCACGGCCTGCAATTTCAGGCCGCCTACACCTTCAGCAAATCGATTGACGACGGCTCCACGTTTGAGGAAACCCTTAACCCGTTTAACTTTGGCGCCAGCCGCGCGCTTTCGCTGTTTAATTCGAAACACCGCTTTGTGGTCAGCTATGACTGGGAACTGCCGGCTAGCCGATACCATGGCTTTGCCGGGCACGTGCTTAACGATTGGGAAATTTCAGGAATTACCCAGTTCCAGAGTGGTTTTCCCATCCGGCTGAATACCGAGAACGACAACGAACTGATCAACAGCCTGTTCTTCGTGGGAACTGAAGCCCCTAGTCTCGTGGCACCATTTCAAAAGCTGGATCCCCGAAAAACCTATAGCAACTTAGGGCTCACAACCCCGGGGTACTGGTTCAACCCGAATGACTTTCAAGATCCGCCGGTCGGCCAGTTCAACAACGGCACGCAGCGCACGATCTGCTGCGGTCCTGGCCTTGTCGAATGGGATTTCTCCGTCCACAAGAAGATTCCTCTAAGCGAAAACAAATATTTGCAGTTCCGGGCAGAGATTTTCAACGTGTTCAATCACACCAATTTCTCCAACCCCGACGGCGGTTTTTCTGACGGTCCGACATCATTCGGTAAGATCGCTACGGCCGGAGATCCCCGACTGGTGCAGTTCGCGCTAAAGTTCTTTTTCTGAGTAGAAGAGTAAACTTGAGTAAACAGAAACATCCGGGCGGCCCGGAGCCCGGCATTCTAATGGCCCGCATTGTTACCAGGAAACCGCCGGCCTGAGTTTCTCGGAGACCCGATGTACCCCGATCTGCAGAAAGAACTCTCGACGTTCGAGCGCCGCACGCCCAAGTCCGCCGAAGCCCACAAGAAGAATCTCAAGCGGATTCCGCTCGGTGTGGCCAGCAACTACCGCGCCTACGATCCCTGGCCGATTTTCGTGAAAGAAGGCTCGGGCAGCAAGTTCCGCGACCTCGACGGCAACGAATACATCGATCACAATCTATGTTTCGGCGCACTCATGGCCGGGCACTGCCACCCTGCGGTGATGAAGGCGGTAGAGAAGCGTCTTACCACCGGCACCATGTTCGGCATGCCGCATGACATGGAATGGCAACTCGCGGAAGAAATCTGCAACCGCTTTCCGGTGGAGATGGTCCGCTTCGGCAACAGCGGAACCGAAGCCACCATGCACGCCATCCGCCTGGCCCGCGCCGCTACCGGGCGCGACAAGATTGTAAAGTTCGAAGGCGCCTACCACGGTCTGCACGATTCCGCCCTGGTCAGCGTGAAGCCCCACGCGCCTGAATTCGGCGACATCGACAATCCAATTTCCGTTCCCGGCGGCCTCGGCGTGCCCAAGTCTGCGATTGCGAATGTCGTCGTCGCTACGTTCAACGATCTGGCCACGGTCGAGCGGCGCTTCAAAGAAAATCCCGGTGAAATCGCCGCGATTATCCTCGAACCGATTCTGATGAACGTCGGTCTCTGTCTGCCGCAGCCCGGCTTTCTCAAAGGCCTGCGCGAGATCGCCACGAAAAACGGCGCACTGCTGATCTTCGACGAGGTCAAGACCGGCGCCAAACTGGGCTGGGGCGGAGCCAGCGAATATTTCAGTGTCATGCCCGACATGATCTGTCTGGCGAAGTCGATCGGCGGAGGTCTGCCGCTGGCAGCCTTCGGCGCGCACAAGTCCGTGATGGACCTCATCTCGCAGCACAAAGTCTTCCACGGCGGCACCTACAATACGAACCCGGTTTCGATGGCCGCGGGCCTGGCGACCTTCCGTGAAGTCCTCACACGCGAGAATTATGCTCATGTCGACAAGCTAAGCAAGAAGCTGTCCGAAGGCTATCGGAAAACCGTCGCGAAAGTCGGCCTGCAAGCATATATCGCGCAAGCCGGTGCCAACGGCGCACTCATGCTCTATCCGAAGGAAATTCGCAACTACCGCGATTGGATCACGGTCGACATCGACCTCTGGCGCCACTATTGGTTCGGCATGGTCAACCGCGGCGTGATGCCCCAGCCCTACTGGTGGGATGAGCAGTGGACCATATCGGTGCAGCATACCGAGGCGGATATCGATAAACACCTCGAAGCCTTCGCCGACATCGCGGCATCGCTAGCGCAAGCTCAGCAGGAACGCGTCGGCCAGCCCGCGTTGGCCGCCCACTGAACTTTCGAAATTGAAATTGAAGCTTGTCATTCCGAACCGGGCACAAGCCCGGTGAGGAATCTGCTGTGAGCGCCGGTTCAAACTTGTCCACGACCGCCCAACCCGCCCAGCCGAAACTGATCCGCGCCCTCGGGCGCCGCGACCTGGTCCTTCTTTTTGTCGTCGCTGTCTTCAACCTCAACGTGGTCCCCTCGATTGCCGCCAACGGTGGCGTTACCATCTGGCTTTGGATCATTTCACTTCTTCTTTTCTTCTGGCCGCAAGGCATTGCCGTCATCGAACTCGCTCATCGCTATCCCGGCGAAGGCGGAGTCTATCTCTGGGCCAAGGAAGTCTTCGGCGACTTCCACGGCTTCCTCTCCGGCTGGTGTTACTGGACCAACAACATGCTCTACGTGCCGACGGTCATGCTGT
>JBAVAV010000372.1:0-1532 GCA_049585895.1 Candidatus Sulfotelmatobacter sp.
ATGCCAACACCTTTCGGATCATTTCCTTTTGATGCAGCTGGAGTAGATCTTTTCGCGCATCCCCTTTTCATTAATGCAATGAGAGCACCAACGACACAGGATATTTATAATCCAGGTACGCAATGGCAAGATAGCAGCCAAAATCCCCCACAAATTTATCAAACTTCAGGTGCGGGTATTTGGAATATTTCAGGTGGTTCAATGGCAACACCTGTTGAGCCTGGAATTGTTTTTCTAGCTACTTTAGCAGAAACGGAAGGCGGTGGTGCTCCAAGTGCTGATTATGTATCTTCAGCAAATGATGTGGCAACAGCTCTTTCAGCTCTTGTTGTAGGTGCAGGAGTTCCAGCAACAACAGCGCAGCAAGGATATGTATATTTAGCTCAAAATACTGAAGTTGTTTCACCATATACACCAATACATCCAAACGATGTTTTAGTTCCTGGAAATATAACGACAATGTTTGCGTCTCCTGCCCCTATTGGTTCCTCAACCCCCTCTACAGGTGCTTTCACGACAATAACAGCATCTAGTACAGCTGGAATTACAGGAAATACAACAATCGGCGGGACTTTAGGAGTTACAGGAGCTACTACATTGGCAGATTTATCCGCGACGACAGGAACTTTTAGTTCTACGCTTGGGGTTACAGGCGCAACAACATTAGCAGCATTGTCTGCAACAAGTGGAACATTCAGCACAACTCTTGGTGTAACGGGTGCAAGTACATTAGCAGCTCTTTCTGCAACAAGTGGTACTTTTAGTACAACTTTAGGGGTGACAGGTGCCACAACTCTATCGAGTACTTTAGGCGTGACAGGTCTTTCTTCTCTTGCAGCAACTACAATTGCAGGCACAACTAATATCAATATCACAGGTTCAGCATCAGTTACAGCTATTGGAACGGGCGGAACAGGTGCGGTTACAATAGGAAATGTCACTGGAGGAGTAACCATAACAGGTTTAGTTACCGAAGGTGCAACGACTATTGTGGGTACAACCAATATAAATGCTTCAGGAGCAGCAGTCACAACAATTGCAACAGGTGGTACGGGTTCTTTAGCTTTAGGTAACGCCACAGGAAATACAACTCTTACAGGTAGTTTTTCGACACTCACAGCAGCAGGTACATTCTCAATCGGAACAGCAGCTCAAACTGGAACTACAACAATTGTTTCTAGCACCGCAGCTAATAGTGTGCTAATTCAAAATGGTGTAGCTGCCGGCGCACAAATTACAAGCATAAACAACGGTGCTAATGCAGCTAATAGTACAGTAAATATTTTATCAGGTGCAGCAACAGCCGGAACGCAAACTTTTAATCTATTTTCTGGCGTCTCAAGCGGTGCGACACAGACAACAAATATCAATACAGGCGCAAGTGCCATGATATTGAACCTAGGAAATAGCACAGGTGCTAGTGGTACTGTAATGCTTGTAGGAACAGGAAATTTCAGTCTTGATGGTGCAGCTACTTCAACTTACACTTTTGCACCCTCTGTCACCTCTGGAACCATCAATTTTGGAGGAAC
>JBAVAV010000373.1:0-13770 GCA_049585895.1 Candidatus Sulfotelmatobacter sp.
CCACGTCGCCGCTCGACGGCGTCACCGATGGCAAGCGTAACGGCACCGGCAGATCATCCGGCATTTCCGCTATGCAAACGTATCCGGCGAGCCTCGCCATATACAACCAGTCGGCCACTGCAAAATATGCCAGAGTCACCACAATGACGACGGCAATCACGAGACGCATGGGTGCAACGCTGGCGAGGCTCAACGGAATTGACACAACGGTCGTCGCTCCGAACAAAACAGACAGATGCGCCAGACCAGTCCAAATACTTACCGCGAACACGGGTCCGGCGCGCTCGCGGCAGAGCGCGACGGCGGCAGAAAGCGCGCCAAGCGCATCTTCGCCGGCGCGGACCGCGAATACTGCGGCGAGCGAGAGGAACCAGTTCAGCGCCCACCACGCCAGGCAAATCAGGCCAGCCAGCGGCAGAAAAAGAAGAAAAGAGAGGCCGGGTTGGGGATCAGCTTCGGGCGAGGCAAAACCGGCAAGAATCGCCGCACCCTGGAAAGCGGCAAGTGCCGCAAGCGCCACAGTGAAACGCAGGAAGTGGAGGCCGAACAGCGAGAACAATTGCCGCATCGCTGTCCCGGGTCTTTTCTGTAATTCTCCATCATGTGGTGCACCGGAAATATCCGTAGAGACGTTGCTTGCAACGTCTCTGCTTGTACGGTCTCCGCCACTAGGGAGAAAGACACTGCGGGAAAAGTCTTTACGGAAATATTCCAGGAGGCTGTGAACGGTGGCCACTCTCCCAAGCGATGCAGCGACGATCCACAAAACGGTCAGCCCGAGGATTCCAATCAGAACCGCGAATGCTGCTTGTTGCAGACTGCCGCGGAGGATGTGAGCGATTACCCGCGCGATAAGAAGCGGCTGCTTCGAGCGCAGAAGGAATGCCTCAGTGCCGGTCAGGGGAAGCGAATCCAAGTACTCGAAGAACGCGAAAGCCATGAGCCCGGCAGACGCCGCCCCCACGCTCCAGCGCCACGCCATCTCGGCAAAGGTCAGCGAAGGCCGGCGAAACGCGGCGCGAAAGCCTGCGAGCGTGGGGGAGATACCGGACATGTGTGCTCAGGATAAAACAATCAGGCAAGCGTGAAGAGAATTCACTTCACCACGATGTTGACCAGTTTCCCGGGAACGTAGATCTTCTTGACGATCTGTTTTCCGGCGACCGCTGATTTAACTTTCTCTTCGGCAAGGGCGCGTTCTTCGATCTCTTCTTTCGGTGCGTCGGTGGGCACAACGATGCGGCTGCGCAACTTGCCGTTGATCTGCACTGGAATTTCGATTTCTTCTTCTTTCGCAAGCGCGGGGTCGTACCTGGGCCAGGCTGCCTTCAGCAGACTTCCTTTTTCGCCCAGCATCTCCCAGAGTTCGTGAGCGAGATAGGGCGCGAAGGGCGCGAGCAGGAGGACGAGGTTGCGCTGGACTTCGGCCAGGAACGGAGTGGAGATTCCACTCCCTAATCTGCCTGCGGCTTTCGCGGGCGATGGCGCCCGCTCCACACTCTTTTCAAACGCCACACTCTCTTCATAGCCATAGAGCGCGTTCACCAATTCCATTATGGCCGAGATGCAGGTGTTGAAGTGCCAGCGTCCCTGGAAGTCGTCGCTGACACGTTTGATGGTTTGGTGAAGCTTGCGCTGGATGGCGCGCGCTTCCGGCGGCATTCCGGACGATGGCGGCGGAGACGTTGCAAGCAACGTCTCGACAGAGTCATTCGAGCTGTGATTCGCATTGCGAACCACGAAACGGTAGACGCGCGCTAAAAATCGCTGAATGCCTTCCACTCCTTCGTCCTGCCAGTCCAGTTCGCGGTCTGGAGCCGTAGCAAACAGCGTGTACATCCGGGTGCTGTCTGCGCCGTAACGGGCCACCATGTCGTCCGGGGACACGACATTGCCCAGGCTCTTGGACATTTTTGCGCCATTTTTAATGATCATGCCCTGAGTGAACAAGCGCTCAACGGGCTCGTCGTTCGTGATCAGGCCCAGGTCGCGCATAAACTTCGTCCAGAAGCGCGAATAAATCAGGTGCAGGATGGCGTGCTCAACGCCGCCGATGTACTGGTCGATGGGGAACCAATACTGCGCGGCCTTTGAGTCGAAGGGCGCGCGGTCGTTGCGCGCGTCGGTGTAGCGATAGAAATACCAGGACGAATCGACGAACGTGTCCATGGTATCGGTCTCGCGCCGAGCTGCGCCGCCGCACCTGGGACAGATAGCGTTGACGAAGTCCGGAATATTGCCCAGGGGAGATCCGCCAGCCAGCGTGATTTCCACGTTTTCGGGCAGTCGGACCGGTAAATCTTCTTCCGGCACGGGGACGATGCCATCCTTCTCGCAGTACAGCATCGGAATCGGCGTGCCCCAATAGCGCTGACGCGAGATGCCCCAATCTTTCAGACGATAGGTTGTGGTGGCCTTGCCGAATCCATTCTGCTCGGCGTCCGCCGACATCTTTCGGATGGCCTCGGCACAACCCAGGCCGCTATACGGGCCGGAGTTAATAAGGGTACCTTCGTGCCCGGTGAACGGAAGAGTTGGATCGCAGGCAGTTTCTTCCTGATCGCTGGAGAGGGGCACAATGACCAATCGAATTTCGAGTTTGTATTTCTTGGCGAACTCGTAGTCGCGCTCGTCGTGCGCTGGCACGCTCATGATGGCGCCGGTTCCGTAATCCATCAGGATATAGTTCGCCACCCAGATGGGAAGTTTTTCACTATTGAAGGGATTAATGGCATAGCGACCGGTGTTGACGCCGTGTTTCTCGATCTCGCCGATGTCTCCGGCTTCTTTGGCCTTGCGCTGTTCGGCGATGAGTTGATCGACCTGGACGCGCAACTCGGGGTTGGCCGCAGCCAGATCGGCAACGATGGGATGCTGGGGAGCCAGTTGCACCGAGGTGGCGCCGAAGATGGTATCCACACGTGTGGTGAAGACACCGATCGTGGCGCCAGCGGGCCCGAATCCGCGATGGTCTGGCGCGTAGTCGAGCTTGAAGTCGACCAGTGTGCCTTGGCTGCGGCCGATCCAGTTGCGCTGCATGATGCGCACTTTTTCGGGCCAGTCTGGCATCTTATCGAGATCGCGCAACAATTCATCGGCGTATTTCGTGATGCGCAGGAACCACTGCTCCAGCTCGCGCTGCTCGACGAGAGTATCCTCGTGCCGCCAGCAGGAGCCATTCACTACCTGTTCGTTGGCGAGCACGGTGGCGCACTTCGGGCACCAGTTGACTTGGCTCTTCTTGCGATAGGCCAGTCCCTTCTCGTACAACTTGAGGAAAAACCACTGGTTCCAGCGGTAATATTCGGGCAGGCAGGTGGTAACTTCGCGGGACCAGTCATAGGCGAAGCCGAGGCGGTTCATCTGCGCCTTCATTTTCGCGATGTTGCCGAGCGTCCACTGGCGAGGCGGGGTATTGTTCTGGATGGCGGCATTTTCGGCGGGCAAACCGAAGGAGTCCCATCCCATGGGATGAAGCACGTTGCAACCGTTCATCCACTTGTAGCGGGCGAGGGCGTCGCCGATGGCATAGTTGCGCACGTGGCCCATGTGCAGCGCGCCCGAGGGGTAGGGCAGCATTTCGAGCACGTAGTATTTCTTCTTTGTCGAGTGAGGTTCGGCGGCGTAGATCTGCGGATCGCTTTGCCAGCGCTCGAACCATTTGGTTTCGATGCGCTGGGCGTCGTAGCGGTCGTCGTTGGAACGAGCGTTATGATCTACATGGTCAGTGCTCGTCGCGGTGGCGACTTCCGACTTGTCTTGCGCAGGCATAGGAACAAGGTCAACTGCCAGGATAAACCCTAGATTTTACAATGAGAGACTGGGGTGGCGCGGGACTTGTACTCGCGGGGTCAGCGATACACATCTTTCCGGTGCCCGACCTCGAGCACCACGACCACGATCTTGTCGTCCTGGATGTCGCAGATCAAGCGATAATCGCCGACGCGGTAGCGCCATAGTCCACGCTTCTCGCCTTGCAGGGCTCTGCCCCATTGCCGCGGATTATCGGCCAGCGCCAGCCGGTCACGCAAGAAACGCAGTATAGATTGCTGGGCCGCGCGGCCGAGCTTCGTGATCTGCTTTTCCGCGGTTCGGGTGATTTCAATCTGCCAGGTCTTCACCGAAGCCTTCAGTGACCGAGACCGAGCCGCCGTTCCAGCTCTGCGAGCGTGATCGTGGGCTCGCGGCGTTCCAAGGCGGCGATGCCCTTCAGATAATCCTCGCGGTCTTGCAGAAATTGCCGAATGGCCGCGCGGGCATAGTAGCTCTTGCTGCGGCCGGTCTCTTTAGCAAGGGACGCGAGCTTTTCTTCGAGTTCGGGTTCGAGGCGAATGCCCAGCATTTGTTTAACATGTTTAACATAGCAGTTTATTGATCTACGGACAAGATGGAAATCTGCGAAGTTGCGCGAACAGTGCTGCTGTCCCACATATCTGACTTTGGACTCAGGGTTTCACCAGTTTCTTCAGTGCTTCCACATTGCGGCGGTCGTCGCCGGGTTTGTCGATTGGCGTTTCGGCGATGAAGGCGGAGTGGGTGAGGCGAAGGTCGTTGAGCAGGATGCGGAATGTTTCTTTGCCGATGGTTCCCTTTCCGATGTGCTGGTGGCGGTCCAGCTTCGATCCGCGTCCGGCCTTGGCGTCGTTGCAGTGCCAGACCTTGACGTGGTTCAGGCCGATGGCGGCGTCGATGTGCTGCAGCGTCTGGTAGATACCCTCTTCGCTGACAATGTCGTATCCGGCCACATGGACGTGGCAGGTATCGATGCAGGCGGCGATGGGCACGATGCCCCGAAGGCGATCGAGGATCTCAGCCACTTGCTCGAAGCTGCCGCCCAGGGAGAATTCGGATCCGGCAGTATTTTCGATCAGGATAGTTAAGCCGGATTGCGCGAGGTCGAGATCCTGCGTGGCCGCTGCGATGGCGGCGGCGGTCTGAAGTAATCCGGCCTCGCGGTCAGTGCCGCGAAATGAGCCGGGATGCAGCACCAGATAGTCGGCACAGAGCGTGAGGGCGCGTTCAACTTCCCCACGAAACGCCTCGATTGATTTCTGCAGGAAGAGTTCGTTGGAGCTAGCGAGGTTTACCAGGTAATTCGTGTGAATGACCAGCGGCTTGAGATCGTATTTCGCACGCAGACGGTTCATCTGCTCGCATTGCAGTTCGCCCAGCTCGTACGGAGCCCACTGGCGCGGGCTGGTAGAGAATACTTGCAGCGCGTTGCAGCCGAGACGATAGGCGCGCTCGGCCGCGTTGTGTACGCCTCCGGCGGTGGAGGTATGAATGCCGATGCGGCGGGAGGTGAGACTGGGCGGGCGTTTTGGCGGGCGGCGCGTGAGGATATCCTGTTCACGCGCGAGGGAGCGGGGCATGAAATAGTATAGTCAGCCTTTAGCGACGTATTTGCTAGTCGAGATTCGCCGAACACATTTGTTGCGATTGCCTCGTGCCTTGCCGCCGCCGGCAGAGACGCTGCAAGCAACGTCTCTACGACAATTTACGCGTCAACCCTTAATTCATCGTGATTACTGCGCGGAAGCGGACTTTGCCTTCGGCTACGCGGTCATAGGCTTTGTTGATGTCGTCGAGCTTATAGATTTCCTCGACCACTTTCACTTTACCCCTGGCGACGAAGTCGAGCGCTTCGTAGAGATACTCCGGGCCGTTCTGGCTGGAACCGATCATGGCCACGCCAGAAAGCATCATGTTCATGCTGAAGCGCAGAGGTTCGTCCGATGCGCCCATGACTACGACGCGACCACCGGGACGCATGCCCAGCGCGGCCTCTTCCGTGGCGGCCCAGGAATTTGAGGTGGCAAGCAGAACGTCGGCTCCGCCGGCGGCCAGCAACTTCTCGCCGCTTTCAACGATTTCGTCTGCGCCCAGATCGCGAATCATTTTTTCTTTGTCTTTCGATTTGGTGACCGCAATGGTTTCAAATCCTGCAGCTTTGGAATACTGCAGCGCAAGATGACCTAGCCCTCCAACGCCTACGACTGCGACACGCTCGTGCGGCTTGGGATCGCCGCGGCGCAGGCCGCTCCACACGGTGTAGCCAGCACAGAAAATGGGCGCGGCCTGCTCGTAGCTCAAACCGTCCGGAATGGGCATGGTGGCATCGGCATAGGCGAGCATGTATTCGGCGTGGCTGCCCTGCAGGGTAATGCCGGTGGCGGCGATGGGGTTCTTGCATAACTCTTTCTTGCCGCGCAGGCACCATTCGCAGGTTCCGTCCCCCTTTTGCACCCAGCCCACGCCGACGCGGTCCCCTAGCTTGCGAGCGGTAACGCCGGGGCCGACCTCGACAATTTCGCCGACCGGCTCATGACCAAGTACGCGTGGAAACTGCGCCGGAATCGTGCCGTGCGTGATGTGAACATCGGTGTAACAGAGACCGCTGGCGTGAATCTTCATGACAACCTGGTTCGGACCGGCCTTGGGGGTTTCCCACTGCTTTACTTCCCACTTGCCGTTTACGGAAGGAACGACTGCTGCTTTCATGAGATGACTCCAAAGAATTCCGCGAGTTGCAGTCTTTGGATGCGGACGATGGAGAGTGGATGCAAGGGAGGGTGCCGCATTTGCGGTGCAAGAGGAGCGAAGGTAAACTTGGTGGGCTGGATTCCGCGTCAAAAGCAAGGAATGCTGGCCGAGCTTGCCCTCGACCGGACGAGCAACCTTCCTTATACGATTCAAGTTAAGGGGAACGCATGTTAGTTGTGATGAAGGCGCAGGCCACCGAAGAGCAGGTGCGCGCCGTCTGCGAAAAAATCGAGAGGCTGGGGTATCGCGCGCATCCCATGCCCGGGGCGCAACGCACAGCTATCGGCATCACTGGCAACAAGGGCGAAGTGGAGCAGGGCACGCTGGAAGAAATGCTGGGCGTGCAGGAAGTCATCAAGGTTTCCAAGCCCTACAAGCTGGTAAGCCGCGATGTTAAGGAAGACAACACAGTCATCACTTTTCCCGGGACCGCGGCTACCATTGGCGGGCGGGGACTGGCGATTGTGGCCGGGCCGTGCGCCATTGAGAGCCGCGAGCAGGCGTTCGCCGTAGCCGAGCGCGTGCGTCGCGCCGGGGCGCAGTTCTTTCGCGGAGGCGCCTACAAGCCGCGGACTTCCCCCTATTCTTTTCAGGGATTAGGCGAGGAAGGACTGCGCATCATGGCCGACATCCGCGACAAGTATGGGTTGAGGATTATTACCGAAGCCATTGATAATGAATCGCTTGACTTGGTTGAAGAATATGCGGACGTGGTGCAGATCGGGGCCCGCAACATGCAGAATTTCTCTTTGCTGAAGCGCGCCGGCCGGGCTAAGAAGCCGGTGTTGCTGAAGCGCGGCATGTCGGCCACGCTGGAAGAGTTTCTGATGGCGGCGGAATACATTTTGAGCGAAGGCAACTATAACGTGGCGCTGTGCGAACGCGGGGTGCGGACGTTCGCCGACCACACTCGCAACACGCTCGACCTGAGCGTGGTGCCGGCGGTGCAACGGCTCAGCCATCTGCCGATTCTGGTCGACCCCAGCCACGGGACCGGTAAACGCAATAAAGTTACGCCCCTCTCGCGCGCTGCCGTTGCGGTGGGCGCGGATGGATTGATGGTGGAAGTGCATCACAAGCCGGATGAGGCGCTGTCGGACGGTCCGCAGTCGCTGTTTCCCGATCAGTTTGACGAGCTGATGCTGCAGGTACGGCAGATCGCGGCCGTGGTGGGACGCACTGTCCCGGAGATTGGGATGAGGGAGCCGGTGGGAGTCAGCAGATAAGTTGGGTCATACAATCCGATTCTGGAGGGTCGTATGAGGAATATCAACAGAGCTTGTGCCAGGAATGTTGTGCTCGCGAGTGCCGTTGCGCTTCTATTGGGGACTTCCCTGTTAGCGCAGGATCCGCCGGACAGAACCTCTGAGACTGTGTACGAAGTGGGGAACGGGGTCACGGCGCCAAAGCCTGTCTACACGCCCGATCCGCAGTATACGGACAAAGCGCGCAGAAAGAAGATCAACGGAACAGTCACGCTGGCGATGATCGTCACGGCAGAGGGCAAGGTGCGCGACGTGAAGATCACCAAGAGCCTGGACGAAGGGCTCGACAAACAGGCGATCGCAGCGGTAAGCACATGGAGATTTGAACCTGCAACCAAGGATGGGAAGCCTGTGGCGGTGCACCTGCGCGCCGAGACTGCATTCAAGCTGTACTAGAAGTATTGGCACGCCCCGCTGAATCTTTGCCTCGTGTTGGATGGAGAGATCCGAGTCTCCAATAAGATGGCAACCTCGTTGCGGTTAAGCAATTTCACACTTGCGTAAAATCCTGTTCATCCTTGTCGTGATCCCCATCCTCGGCGGCATGGCCTGGTGGTACTTCCGGGAGCAGTCGCTGCCCGACTATGGGCCTGCCTATCGCGAGTACGCATACGTCAGCAACGGCAAGAGCAATACGGTCAGCGTGATTGACCTGCGCACGTTTGAGCTGGCGAAGACCATTCCCGTGGGCGCGGAGCCGACCGGTATCGCGGCTAACAGCAAGAAGAATGAAATCTACGTGGTAAACACGGGTTCAAGCAATGTCAGCGTGATTGACGCCGAAAAGAATTCCGTGGTGGCCACGGTTGGAGTGCATGGCCGGCCCTACTTCATCGACGTATCGGAAGACGGCAAGCGCGCCTATGTGGCCAACTCCGGCTCGGCCAATGTTTCGGTCATCGACCTCGAAAAACGCGCCGTCATCGGCAACGTACACGTGGGCGCATCGCCGGGGATGGCCCGCGCTTCTCCTGACGGCGCTACTGTGGTGGTGAGCAACCGCGGGGACAACACCGTTTCCGTGATCGATGCCAAGGGGTTGAGCGTGCGGGCCACTCTGCCGGTTTGCCGGCAGCCGGAAGACATCGCCATTCTGCCGGATTCAAGCAAGGCTTTTGTTGCCTGCTCGGGCTCGTCGCAGGTCGCGTCGATTCTTCTGAAGAGAAATACTTCGCCGAATGTGGCTTTGAAGGTGGATTCGAGCGGCGCTTTGAACGCCGGTTCGAACGGCGATACGAACAACGACCGCGTGCTGGCGCTGCTCGACGTGGGCCGAACGCCCGTGAGCCTTGTGCTTAAGCCCAACGGCGGCGAGCTGATTGTCTGCGACTTCGATTCCGACAGCATTTCGATCATCGAAACGGGCAATAACGAAGTGGGCAGCAGCACGCTGATCGGGCAGCATCCGGCACGCGGCGTGGTTACGCTCGACAATTCGCGGCTTTACGTGAGCAACTTTGGTTCCGATAACGTGGCCGTGTACGACATCGATATTGGAAAGCGCATCTGGACCATGCCGGCAGGCAGCCACCCGGATGGACTGGCGCTGTCGCAGGATCAGAAATACCTTCTGGTGTTGGATACGCAGTCTGGGGACGTGACCGTGATTCAGAAGCGCAATCCGCGCAAGCTCGAGCCGACGGAGTACTCGCTGCTCACCATGATTCCGGTGGGCGTGCAGCCGAATGGCATTGTGGTGAAGGCGTTTGTGGTGGGAAAACCGGCGAAGTAGTAGGAATTGACCGAGGGAGGAGTCTGCGGTCTCAAGAGCACCGCTTTTGCCTGATATTCGAAGTGCTTCGTCGAAAAAGCAGCAGCCTGCGAATTCGCGGGCTGCCCGAGTTAATTCAGTGAGGGTTCCTAGAAATCGAAGCGAACTGCAAATTGCCCTTGGCGTGGGCCATCGGCGACCCCGGTAATCTGGCCGAAGTTGGATGCGCCGACCGAAGCTCGAACGCCTCCGCAGCCATTGATCTGGTAATAATGCCGGTTGAAAAGATTGTAGAACTCCGTGCGGAAAGACAGCCTGTACTGTCCATCGGAGCCCATGGTGAAGTTTTTCAGCAGGCTGGCGTTTTCGTTGGCCTGTCCCGGACAACGGAGGGCGGAGGTAGTTGGCGAAGGGGGAAGGACTCCCGGAGGGGGATTGCTGGCCACGCTCGCCGGCATGTAGAAGTTACTCGCGGGAACCGTTCCACCGAGAGGAACTGGCACGAACTTCTTGGGATTGGAAGGACCGGCAAATCCCGTCAGGTTGAACTGCGGGTAGATGTCGCCCCACAGCGGCCAATAAGGATTCGCCGCACTGACTGCGAAGGGCTGGCCCGAGTTGTATGTGACGATCCCGGTTAGCGTCCATCCGCCGACGATCGCGTTCACCACGCGGTCCTGGTTGCCCAGGAAAGTTCGCCCCCTGCCGAAGGGCAGCTCGTAAGAGACAAATCCCTTCACAACGTGAGTCAAGTCATAGCCCGTGACCGCATGTGCCGCCTGGCGCATGTTGCTGAAATCCTGAACTCCCGTATAGTAGTTATTACCCTCTTGTTCGGCAGAATAGGAATCGCCCTCCTGCCGCGACCATGTGTAGCTCATATCCATGGTCAGCCCCCGTCCGGTGCGCTTAACCACATTCGCGATCATTGAATCGTAAAAGCTTTGTCCCAAAGGCAGTCCCACGTACAGCAAGTTGGCATATCCCCAGTAGTTCACTTCCGACTGGGCCATCTGCGGAAAAGGCGCGATTGCCGCTAGAATGGGGCCGCAAAATCCTGGATAAGGATACGGAACACCGTCAGCGGCTGCCGTTCCCGGGTCGCAAATGTAGTCGTTGTACGTACCGAGACCAAGACCCTGCTTCTGGAGACGCAAGAAGGTTGACGTTGGGCCCTCGTTCCAAGCCAGCGACGTATCGGTCAGGCGGTGGCCGCGGTTGCCGACATACGATAGTTCGAATCTGGTGTTCGGTGTCAGTTCTTGCTGGATGCCGAAGTTGAAAGCTTCGCTGTATCCCAGACGGAGCGCCCGGGGATCAACACTGACCTCCGGGAACAAGGAAGTGGGATCAGTGCTTGCGTTCGCGACCGAGAGAACACCCGGATAATTACCGCCGCCTCCGGGAGCATCCCAACTGAAGTTGTTGGTGTTGTTGGTTCCCAACTGCGGCGCAAACGTATCTGGAACACCGCCGAAGAAAGTGACGCCCACAGGGTTGTAAATCAGTCCGAAAGATCCGCGAAGCACGGTCTTGGGGAGCAGTTGATATGCAAAGCCGAAGGAGGGCCCGAAGTTCTTCGCGTATTCGTTCTTCTCAAAGCTGTCATCGCCATTCTTGGCGAAGACCAGCGCGCCGGGAATGCCATAGGTCGGATCGATGGCGTTCAGATCAAAGTTGGCCCAGTTGCCGTTCTTCTCGTGAAAACGAAAGTTGTAGTTCCAGCGGAGACCCATGCTGAGAGTCAGTTTGGGGGTAGCTTTATAACTGTCTTGCACGAACAAATCAATTCCCTTTTGCCGCCCATACAAATTGTAAGGAACGCTCTCGCTAGCCTTATTGTCGACCTGACCCAGAAGAAAACTGGCATAGCCAAATCCATCGTACGGGTATCCGGCGCCCGCGGTCGTCAAATATGTGAAGCCAAAGGAAAAGGCCCCAGACCCGGAGCGGCTGTTGACTTGGTGCGCCTTGAAATCTCCGCCGAAGGTGAAGTTATGGCGTCCTTTGGTCCAGGTGACGCTGTCACCTGTGGTGATGTTAACTCCTGAAACATCCCCCTGCCATGTGTTCCCCAGGAATGTTTCGGAGTGGCCGGCTTGTCCATCCTGAAAACTGATCAACGGAAAAGTGTTGGCCCCGGTATCCCCAAAGCCGAGTTGTGAATTCCAGGTGCCGGGGTTGGTGGGAGAACTGGCATTGAAATCAAAGTTGTAGGTGAAGTTCAGGACATTCAGGACCCTTGGACTGAAGGTATGGCTCTCGCTGAGGCGCCATTGTTGTGCCCGGTAGATCTGATAGCGTCCGTTCGAGAGTGGGCCACCAGTTGTCGTTCCTGCCTGCCACAAACCACCTCCATCGTCCAGAGTGCGTGGGCGGTGGTTGTAGATCCATGATCCCGACAGGTGGTCTTGTTCCCGCAGGGTATGATCCAATTTGATCACGATTTCATTGGGAGTCTGACTGGGTGACCCTTGAAGAAGGCCACGGCTGTTGTTGTCGATTCCACCAAACTGTGCAGGATAGTTCTGGTAAAAAGTATTTACCTTCTGCGCCACGGGGCTGATTCTGTCTGAGGGGATTATGTTACCCGCGAACTGGCAAGGAGGCATGGTGCATAACGGATCCGAAGCCGAATTCGGATCGTAGATCATTCCCACCTGCGCAATGATGGGATTACCGTTGGTGTCCTGCGCCGCAATCGGCGTCCCGCCGTTCTGGCTGCACAACCCCGTGCCGCCGCCGGAATCCTTGCACAAAGTTCCTCCCAGCAGAGCACTGAAGTTTCCATTCATGAAGTCGGCGGTAGGAACAGTTGCCGAGCCGCTGTTAAGCCGGAAGTCAATCTGCTGGTAGCGCTCGAAGGCACCAAAGAAGAATGTCTTGTTCTTGAAAATCGGTCCACCCAGGCTGAAGCCATAGTCCCACGCCCGCTGTTGGGGCTTAGGCGTGCCTAGATTGTCGTTCGTCCAGGTATTAGCATCCAGCAGTTCGTTATGACCGTAGAGGAACGCGGATCCGTGGAGTCTGTTGGTTCCTGACTTCAGGTTAAACGCAATGACGCCCCCACCGGTGACGGAACTCTGCGCGTCCAGACCGCTGGTTTGCGCCTGCAGTTCTTCCACTGCTTCCATGGTGGGTCCGGTTTCCAGGGAATCGCCCTGGATGTTGGCGGTGCCGGAAGTGCCGTCGACGGTGTACTCCTTGGTGAACCACTGTCCGCCGTTGATCACGGCGCCGTAGGGACTGCTGTACACGGAGTAACCGGGCGTAATGGCAACCGCAAAACTTTCGACGGAGCGTCCACCGCCGTAGATACTAAGGGGCAGGTCGGTGACCACGCTGCCCTTCATATTTGTACCGATCGTGGGCTTTTCCAGGTCCAGAACGGGAGCGTCGGTGGTCACGGTTACGGACTCGGTAATGGCGCCCACTTTGAGCGCGGCATCGATTCGTGCGACTTCCGTTGACTCCAGTCTGACGTCTGGGCGCCGAAGGATTTCAAAGCCGTCCCGCTTGAATTCGACAGAGTACTCCCCGGGGAAGAGGTTAGGGATCACATAAATGCCGTCCTGGTTGGAGACGGTTTTGCTGGCGACATTCGTGCCTTTGTTGGTGGCGGTTACTTCCACTCCGGGCACGATGGCGCCGCTGGTATCGGTGACGGTTCCGGTGACGCTGGCGCGGTTGGCCTGGGCGCCCGCGAAGTGGGGGATTGCAAGGACCAGCAGAAGGAGGCTGAACAACTTCCAAAAATTAACCGAGGAAGCGCGCATGAGATTCTCCCGTGTTGCAAGGCACTGGGCGGAGGCAAGAGAGCGGCGGGACAAAGGTGATCCCAGTAAACGTTTGCTGAGACCGCGAAACTACCCCGAACCCTGAAGCCTTCCGCAACGCGGCACATTACGCCTGCAGCCCCACCACTGTCAACCGTTTTTCGCCGCCGTCCTTCACACTTTTGATCCGAAGCGATCCTGTGTACCGGCTGAAAGCCTCCGAAAACCGGCGCAATGCCTGTTTTCCGGCGGTACGAGGTTTGGACGAAGCCTTTCGGGGACTGGCAACACGCGGAGACGCTCCAGCAACAAACTATGAGGTTCCGTATGCGAAGATGGGTTGAGGAGGATCTTAAGTATGGAGAGTAGCTCCCGCTTTGTGACTTCACTATTCCTGGCAGCCGTGCTCGCGTCTGCGGCAGTGGGCATGGCTTGCGGCGGCCATCATTATTACCGGGTCTACGACCCGTACTAC
>JBAVAV010000374.1:0-1722 GCA_049585895.1 Candidatus Sulfotelmatobacter sp.
TGCGTCTCCACCACTTCGAGCGCGACGCCGCCCTGCCGCAGCCGGTCGAGTGCCGGCCCCAGCATCTTGCGGCTCCGGCCTCCACCGGCCATCGGATTCACTATGGCTAGATACGATTGCCCCACGACAAAGCGCCCTCGTCAGACCACAACCTTTTATGAATGTCGACCGGAGCATGCCAATCGGCTGAGAGATCGAAGCGAAGTCGAATACCCTGCCCCCAGTTAAGCTGGGCGAGCCCTGCGGGTTTCTTTATCTGCAGCAGCGACTTTCTCAATTCTTCGTCTTGCGGAGCACTCTACGATCTTAGAGTTCCACCACCGCTCCTCGCTGCGTCGTCCTTCCTACTTCTTCCCCCAGCGCCTGCCGTTTGATCTTCATCGACGCCGTGCGCGGAAAATCCTTCTCCCAGATGAGATATCCGCCCAGCCGCTTAAAATCGGGTAGCCGCCGGTTCCGCGTCGTGAGATCTTCCAGCAGCTTGCCGTCGAGTTGCTGCCCCTGTTCCAGCCGCAGCACGATCACCAACTCTTCCAGACTCAGTTGTTTCTGTGGCCACAGGTAGTTCGCGGCAAACACGCAACACTCTTTCACCGGTAGTCCGTCGAAAACCGTCTCGACATCTTCGGGATAAATATTCTTTCCGCCCTGCGTCACAATCATGTTCTTCTTGCGTCCGAACAGCTGCAAGTGTCCGTGACGGTCAAACCGCCCCAGATCGCCCGTCAGAAGCCAGCCGTCGACGATCGTGGACAGCGTCAACTCCGGATCATCCAGGTAATGCGACATCACCGTTTTGCCCCGCGCTGCCACTTCGCCAATCCCTTCCGCATCCGGATTCAGAATCCGCAACTCCACTCCGGGCAGCGGCTTGCCCACAGTGTCCGCGCGAAACGGTTTCAGGTCGTTTAACGTCAAAGCCGTCCCCGCTTCGGTAAGCCCGTAACCGTTCACCACCGGAATTCCCAGGTCATAGAAAAACTGCATGGCCGAAGGCTCCATAAACGCTCCGCCGGTGATCAGCGCCAGCAGTTCGCCGCCGAATGCACGATGTACCTGCGGCAGCAGAGTGCGGCTCAGCTTTACCCGTGGCTTGCGCCGCGTCAACACTTTGTTAAGCGAAATCATTTGCTTCAGAGCGATCCCCTTCCACGAAGGCAACTCGTCCAGCTTCGCCCGCAATCCGCGCTCCAGATTGTTGACGATCATCGGTACCAGCGACACATAGGTGATGTGGTAGCGCACAAACGCGTCGCGCACGAACTCCGGACGCAGCGTCCGCAAATGAACCACGCATGCCCCGCACACAAACGGACCAATAAATCCCACCATGAAATCGATGGCGTGATTCGTGGGTAGAATGCTCAAGTACCGCACTCCCGGCCAGAATGGATACCACGCCGTCAGCGCCCGGCACTGCTCAAGATAATTGTCGTGCGTGAGCACACAGCCCTTCGGCCGGCCGCCCGTTCCCGACGAATACACGATGCAGGCCACGTCCTCGCGCTGCCGCATCACAAAATCCGGCGCGCCCTTGCGCTTGAAATTCTCCCAGCGGAACCCGCCCGCCAGGTCGGCGCCTGCCGGAGCCTCGGTAACCAGCACCATTTTCGTTTTGATGTTCTGAAACTCGCCCGACTGCACGATGGCGCGCCACAGGTGATACTCCACGATGAGCATCTTGGATTTCGAATGCGCCAGCAATTGCAGGTGTTCGGCTGC
>JBAVAV010000375.1:0-7805 GCA_049585895.1 Candidatus Sulfotelmatobacter sp.
GGCAGATGCCATAGGCGTGGTTGAACATGGCCTCGATCCAAGCGTAGGCATCTTCGGGAACCTTATGCATCAGCGAATTTCCAAAGTCAGGCAGGGCATGCAGCCACGGACTGTTCACCTTTTCAATCAGCTTCACAAGAAACACCGGGTCTTCGGTGACTTCGTCGTCGTTTTCCAGATGGATGACGACGTTGCGCGTGGCGGCGTGTTCCACGATCCGGAGGAGCGTATCAGTGGACCGGTCGAGATCGGGTGGTTGGTTATCAGCCGAGGCGATGTGTGTGCGGATGCTGGGAGAGCCAATTGTGGCGGCGGCATCAATCCACTGCTTGTTGTCGGCGACGGCCCGCTCGCGCTCGGCGCGGTCGGTGGCGTAGAAGCTGTGCCGTCCATCGAATGCAATGTTTACGACCACAGATTTTGTCCTGTCGAGTGCCGTGCGGAAGTCGTCCAGGTACTTGGGTTCGAGCGACCGGAAATGACTGCTCCAAGGTTCGATCTTGTTGATGTTGAACCGGGACTCTACGTGCGCGGCGAATTCAGTGAGCTCCATTCTTGGCGCGGTAGGGGAGGCCGAAGCGCTCACATACTCCGCGGGGAGAATAAAGTCGCGAAAGGGATAAGAAGCCACGGCCAGACGGTCGCGCGGGTTGACGGGAAAGGTGATGTTCGGTTGAGTTGGATGCGCGGTGGCGTCCAACGAAAATAGCAGCGCACCAGCGGTCAGCATTACGGATTGGGTCAGGAATTGTCGGCGCGTTTTCATCCTGTGCCTCACTCGCTCTCGATGTTTTATCGGACCGGAATGTCCTCTTCGACTTCGAAAACGGGAGACATTATACGTGCCACCCGCTCCTACGTTGTTGGAACGTTTTCATCCGGGGCACAAAGCCGTTTCCCTGAACAGACGTTGCAAATAGGCCATGACACCCCTTGCGAATTGGCCAACCGGGTCAATGAGTGCTATGCGATGTTACGTCAACAGCTACTTCTGATGGGTCTTATGTCGGGAATCCGCTTGATTTTGTCCATTTCGAAAATCACTATCTGTTAGGGCTAGATCACTTGGGCCGCAGGCTGCAGGGATCCAACCCCGGTCTCGAACACCATATTGCGCATTCCGAATTCAACCCCGATTTTCTTGAGAAAATCATAGGGAGGAGTGCCTCCGGCGAAGATCCAGACAAAGTCGTTGGAAATCGCTTTCATCGCTCCTCCAACCTCAAGAATCACGCGGTCCTGGGTAAACTCCATTGGTTTCGAGTTAAAGATGATATTGACTTTTCCGGAGTGCAAACACTCCCGCATGCGTTGCGCGTTCCGCTCTTTGATGCGGACGAACTCCTGTCTTCGATAAGAGAGCGTGACCTGGTTGCCGGTTTGTTGGGCGAGCCCCAAAGCCGCCTCGACCGCACTATCACCTCCGCCCACCACGAGAATTTTCTTGTTTCGATAGTGATCCGCTTCGATCAACCGGTACATGACCTTCGGCAGGTGTTCTCCGCTCACTCCAAGCTTCTTTGGATTACCAGCACGGCCGATTGCCAGAATGACCGCGCGGGCGCGATACCGCTGAGTTGCGGTCGTGACAGCTAAGCTTCCGTCTGGGCATTTCTTGATGTCCTCAACCATCGAGTCTGCGCAAACATTGAACTCAACCCGGTTCAGCACCATATCCCACAATGCGAGCAGGTGCTCCTTGGCTAGTTCTGTTTTGTTGAGCTTGCCATAGATGGGGAACTCCAACGGAGTCGTGGTTACCACTTTCTGACGCGGAAATTTCGCGACCGTCCCGCCAATCTCATCGCGCTCAATCGTGATGTAGCTGAGCCTCTTTTCGATCGCGCGCAGCGAAGCGCTGATACCAGCGGGCCCGGCCCCTACGATCAAAACGTCATAAACACCTGGGCCGCTCTTGGGGATCCGATTGTTCTGGATCCGATTCGCGATGATATCGACGCAGATGCGTCCCTGATTCACAGCATTCCTGATTAAGGCCAGCCCTCCAAGCTCTCCGGCAATAAAGAGGTTTTCAATCGTGGTTTCATACTCGGGCGTGAGATAGGGAGTGTCCGCACCCATGCTGGGGCTGGCCATCACCATCGTGATAGCCCCAACCGGGCATGCTTTTGCGCAGAGTTCATGCCCGATGCATTTTTGCCCATTGGCAATGATGGCCTTGCCTCCCAGCATTGCCAGCACGTCACCCTCTGGACATACGGTTGTGCAGGTTGCGCAGCCGATGCAGCGCGTTACGTCGATGTGGGGGTGCAATCCCCTGGGTCCCTCGGAATACAGCGTAGATTTTTCGACTATGCGGCGCGCGCGATTCTCATTCTTCCTCAACATCCGCAGGTAGCGGCGCACGAAGAAGGTTGCAATCGCTACAGTAACGATGATCGTAAGAAGAGTACCCATAACAATCAGATGGAATTCAGAAAAAGCCCATTAGCATTGCCACCACAATGTGAACCAGAGCCAGCACCGCGAACGCGTAGCTGAAGGGCCTGTGCACCACGTGCCACAACTTGAACACGCGCTGGGTATGCGACAGAAACAGAAGACGCCGGGACAGCAACGCCTGCCTTCGAGCGATAACAATCACTTCTTCCAGCAGCGCGTTCTTCCCCGGCAGAAGACCTCCAAGAGTACGGAGCGCGGGTTCGATTTCCATATTTCTGACACGCAGGCGCGCGACTCGAAGAGGCCGAGCCAGGTCAGAAAGCACGATGTAACCCAGCGCCGTAAAGGAAGACCAGCGTGATACCCGGCTCGCGGGGGGTAATTGGAACAACATCCGCCGCATATCAGCCTGAGGGATGATCTTCTGCCGCGCCAGGACCTCGCGAAACGTGTGCATCGACAATTCGGCGACCGCCATCTGTTGCCGAATCTGAGCATAGAGATACCGCCCAACCAGGCCGCTCAGGGCGACTGCCACCATTACCCAGAACGCAACGCCGGCCAACCCACGAAACTTGAAAGAAGAATGAAATGCAATGCAGAACGGAGCCGCGACCCCAAGAACAACATGGTGATCGAGCCAGTGTTCCGAATTCCCCCGTTTTTGGAGCCATCTCCAGCGCTTGCGCAGCGGATACAAGAAAATTCCGCACAATAGCAGGACGCCCAGTAAGCCCAGGTTAATTCCCACCGCGCCGCTGGGCTTTAGCAAATGGTGCTTCGGAGAAAACGGCCGGTCTGCCTGGCTGAGCCGATAATAGTCCTGCCCATAAATCGCGAGTGCGACAATCGCCGCGGTCGCAAAGACCAGGACCCATTTCAGCAGGCGCCGGTGGTTTTGTTCCCCGTCGGCGATCGCTGCGGGCGCAAACGTTGCATGTGCTGTCATTTCACCGGGCCTTTTGCTTCGAAGCGATATCCCAGGCTCAGCTGCCACTGGGAGTAATTGAGTTGAGAGCCATGTTCCAGGGTGTAACCGCTCTGGAGGAACATGTGCCTGCCGAAGTTAGTGTCAAGTGAAGTGTCTACGAAGACCGAACGCTGGTTCAGCGTAAGCGCAGAGTTGATACTCTGGCTCCCCACCTGAGCATCCCAAATCGTCCCATTGCCCAAATGCCGGGAGAGAGTGATAACACGATAATCGCCGCGCGCAAATGAGCTAGCGAATTTCGAATAGTGGACGTCGGCACGAATCCCAGTTCGCCAGATTTCGTTCCAGCTAACTCCGTACATCTGGTTCAGGCTTCGCTTCGCATCTCCGGTTTTGTCGCTCTGCCCCAGGCTCATATAAACGGCGAAGTTGCGCACCGGCTCAATCCGCACGCCAGCGTTCACGCCCTGATAGAGCAGTTTGTCCACCAGGCCTGTGGCAATCAATGCGGTCGCGGCGGTAGGAACATCGCGAAAGTAGTTGTGCGATACGTCGCAAGAAATCCATTGTTCGGGCTGAATTCGCACCGTGAGGTAGCTGCGGCTGATGCCGGTTCCTGGCTTGATTCCATCGGTACTCACGCCCTGCGGGGAATCCACGATGAAGGAGTGATAGACGGAAATGTATTTCCTGAAAGAGAGCCCATTCTCGAGAAACAGGTACGGACGATCGAGTTGCCACTTCACCATCCCGAGCGCCACACCGGCAGTGCTCGTGTAGTGAAAAGCATCGTAGTCTCCACCTTCGAAGTTCACGAATGAGCCCCCAATCTGCTGGTCGGGCCGGTAGTGCCACGAAGCTGGATCTGGAGTAGAACCGAAAAAAACTCCCGCAGTTACACCGGTTGCAACCTTGCGCCCCACGTATCCTCCGTCGATGGTGTCTAGACTTACTGCCCACGGCAGATAGAGACGGCCGAATCCGGCAACCCATTTGGAGTTGGGGTTGTCGTAGGACAACTGGATGGTGTAAGTCCGGTCGAGATAGTCCTGAAGCGTGTCTTCGTCAGGCTGCGAATTTGTTGTCAATCGTCCCCGCCAGTATCCCTTCAAATTCCAATAGGTGCCGGCGATTCGCGTGGCGTCGGTGCGGAATGACATGCCTACGGTGCTGCTGCGCCCGGGTGTCGAGCCGCTGCTGCTGACTCCGCTGTAGTCAAAACCGATTCGGGCGCTGATCCGGCTGGCCTCTCGCGAAACATCCTCGAGGTGTTCGATTTTCCCTTGTTGAACAGCCGCGACCGGGAGCGCGGGGCTTTTGGCGGCGTGGTTGGCCGGCGCTTCTCCCAGGCGTGCGTAGTCTTTAGCAGAAAGCTCGGCCCAATCGCCCGGCTTTAACTCTCGCGTGGGATTATGGATCTCGGTCACGGCAGACGTTTCTGCGACTGAAACGATTTGGAGTTCGGCAACCACCGCGCCTGGGGGCGCCGCGGAACTCGAGGAAGGTCCAGCGCTTTCGCGCACAACGAGCTCCATGCCTTCCGCAAGGCCCGAACTGCGGCCGCCCCTCAAATAAGCGGCCCCTTCGGCGACATACTTCACCTTGAAGCTCACGTGAAGATTTGAGTCGGTGATAACGGCCGGTGAATCGTCCGCCTGCGATTTCACCTTTTCTCTTTGTGCGGTGCTCTTGCGAGGCCACACCTTCCCCCACAGCGAACCGCGCGATGTCGATCTCGCATCCACGACTCGGTTGCCCGATGCGGCTTGCATCAGAACTGTCAAGATGACGGTGTTGCCTACCGTCGCGAGCTTGCATTCGTGGGCACCGTCCAGGTCAATAACGGCGCGTGTAACCAGCGGGCTGGTGGTGTTGAGCGCCAGTCGCACCTGCTTCACACCGTTTCGATTTACGGCGATAATCTGCTGCTTTGTCCGATTCGTGGTGTTATGGAGGTCCAGAATCAGGCGGTCTGGGTTGGTGGCAATCGTAAGGTTCGAATTCACTGGTTGAGTCAGAAGGAATTCGATTTTCATTCGATTGCCGTCGGCGCCAATCTTCACCTTGCGGATCTCAACCGTTCCCGAGCCTGCCCTCTGTGCCACGCACAACGACGCGCATACTATTAAGAGGCAGAGTTCTGCGATCACTCTCACTGGTGGGCGCTCCGGGTGGTCCAGAATGTCGTGCATTTCCTCAGCATTTCTTCGTTCTTCCCCACGCCGAATACATGGTTCACCGTCGCGTCCTCGTTGCCCGCGGAAGGATCGCGATCATCCAACTGTCCATGCTGGTGTGGCACTGGCGGCAATCCGTTGAAAATCCTGACGCAATGTGATTCGGCGCCCTAGCTTTCTGAAACGCTTTGAGATGACAGCTGACACAATCGGTTGAAAGTCCTTGCCGATTGAACTGTCCGACTGCACCCGCCTTGTGGCAGGAATAACAATCCACCGCGGCATGCGCGCCAATCAGCGGGAAACGGTCCTGATGTTCGTTGATGGAATGAATTGAAACCTGCCAGCCGCTGACCCGGTGACAAGATTCGCACTCTGCCCCGTTTTTTCTCCGGTGAATGTCGGCATGGCAGTCCTGGCAACTGCGGCCTACATTGCTGAACACGGGCTTGACGTGGCAGTCCTGGCAAGCCAACGTTGCATGCAGGCCGCGGAGGGGATAGCCGGTTTTTGCGTGATCGAAATCAGGTTTCCCGCGGATGGGCTTCCACGCCGAGGAGGTATGGCAATTCTCGCAGGCAACCTGCATGGGTCCATGCGGACTGCTGGACGCCAGGGGCGCGGCTTCTTGTCCTGTAACTGCGCACGTCGCCATCTGGAGGGCCAGGAAAGCTTGGAATAAGAGGATTCGCCTGAACATTTAATTCACGGCCTCGCTGGATTTAGGTGTACCCGCGCCGTGGCACGCAACGCACTCCCTGGGCGTGGGCTTGTAAAACAGCACAACCCTTCCTCCTACGTTGCGCGTCAGCTTGTGACAACTCTCGCAACCGACGTTGCGATGCGCGCCCTGCAATGCGAACGACGTCTGTTTGTCGTGATCAAACAACGATGGCTTCCACCTGTCGTTATCGTGACAACTTGCGCACGTCGTGATTCCGGACCGGGCAAATTGCCTGCCGTGGATATCCGCATGGCACGCTTCACACGCCACAGGAGCTGCTGTGAAATCCACGTTGACGATGCTGGCCCCTAACCGCGGCGCCTTGTGACAATCGGCACACCGCGCAGATTCATGGGCACCCCTTAGAGGAAAAGTTGTCTTCGAGTGATCGAAGCGCGAGAGTTCCTGCCAGGTGCCGGTGGAATGGCAGGACTCGCAGCTGCTGGGTTTTCCGTTCGTCTTCTTCTGCTGCATCAAGCCGGCGAATCGCCCCTGGTGCGGATCGGCATGGCAAGTTGTGCAAGCCAGCGCCAGCCAGTGGTATTGCGCCGTGGGCTTCGGCCCGAAATTCGCGGACTGCTTGTGACAGTCGTCGCATGGAACCGCGACATGGCTGCCCTTTAGAGCAAATGGCGCCTGGTCGTGCCTGCGCAAGCTGAACGTGGAGGGCATGAATCTCTGGAGGTTGTGGCAGCGGTCACAACGGTTGAAATGCGGAGCGGCGGCAAACTGTGCGGCATGTTCATCGGTGTGGCAGTCCGTGCAGTATTGGAATCTGATTTTATAGACGGTCGCTTTTCCCTTCGGAATGTGGCACGAAGCACACGACACCGTGGCATGTTTGCCCTGAAGCGGATAAGCGGTCGCCGTCGCATGTTCTTTTACCCCGAACGTGGATGGTCTAAACCCATCCACGGAGTGGCATCCGGAGCACTCACGTCCGCCCGGGAGCTTGGCAAATTGTCCGCCGTGGGGGTCAGGCTGATGACAGTCCTCGCACCTCTGAAATGCGAGATGCTTTTTGAAGTCTCCGCCCGCGTGGCACTGTATGCACTCCACTGCAACGTGCCTGCCCAGCAAAGGAAATTTCGTTTTAGCGTGATCGAAACTCTGGCTCAGCCCCGCTGCGGCAATCTTTTTCCAGCCCGCTGTGTCGTGACACGATTGGCAGGTCTGCGAAAAGCCGCCACGATGGGGATCGGCATGGCAATCGGTGCAGCTGCGAAATTCGATTCCGGCGTAGCGCGGTTGCTTGTCCGGTTCCGGCGTGTGGCACTGCTGGCAGGCAACATTGGCGTGCAAACCGCTGAGAGGATAACGCGTGAGTGAATGGTCGAACTTGCCAATATTGATGGACTTCCATTCGTTGTAGTTATGGCATTGCAGGCAGTTTCCGCCCAACCGGCCCTTGTGCTGGTCCTGATGGCAGTTGATGCATCTCGGAGAAACTCCGAGAAAAGTCCGGTTCAAATGCTTCACTTTGATTGTGGCCCGTTCGCCTCCGGAAATTCGCAGCGGCGTGTGACAACGGTTACAACTTACGCCCGCGTGTTTGCCCTCGAGAGCGTAG
>JBAVAV010000376.1:0-2781 GCA_049585895.1 Candidatus Sulfotelmatobacter sp.
TCCATGCTTCGAATTGTGCCTGAGTGTACCGCCATATTCGATTGCAACTAGCTTGACAAACAACCGATTTGTAAAAGCAACGAGCAACGACCGTTCACTTCACAACGACTGTGCCGGTCATCTTCGGATGGACCGAGCAATAGTAGGGATATGTCCCCGCCTTGGTAAATGTGTAGGAGAATTGTTCCTCGGTATCCCGCACCTTGGACTTGAACACTCCGTCTGTGCTCACCACCGTATGAGGAATATCATCACGGTTTGTCCAGGTAACTGTCGCTCCAACGGGCACTGTCACAGTCTGCGGCCCAAAACTGAAATTGTCGATTTTCACCTCCGCATTTGCCGCTGAGGGCTGGTCAGCCGCCGTGACGTTCGGTGATCCCGCCAACAAGAGAACAATCGCAATAATTACCGCTGCTGCAAAGCTTGCAACCCACACGTTTTTCCCCGTCATTGTTCTGTTCCTTTCTAGTTTTGAGCTTCTTGTTTAGACCCGACCGAAGTCGATCCAAGGCTCCAACCAACACCGCCCCCCGCCTGCATTCTCTGAAGCCGAGGAGCCCCTAGGCCCCGAGTGGCGAATCGACGATTGCCAAGCTGCGACCGCTGAGGACATAATTCACATCGGTAATACCCAGCACCTGCTGCAACTGTTCAGCTGGTACCTTCATGGGCCCGGCTGATGGAGCCGATCCGGGCGCAGGCTGAGGGAAAGCGGTTGACATGGCAGTGTGGAACGAAACCTTACCTTCGACTTTCTGCATGATCTGGTGAATATGGCCGTTCAACACCGTCACGGAGCCGAAACGCTTGATGTACGACAAGGCTTGTTCGCTGTCGTCGGTTCCCCAGCCCCAGTCGGGATAGATAGTCCACAGTGGAATGTGTGCAAAAAGCACAATCGGAGTGCTGGCCGAGCGGCCATGGAGATCGTCCTCAAGCCACTCCAACTGTTCGTGACCAAGAGACCCCATGCCTCCAGCCTTTAAATTGGCGACATTCACCAGACCAACGAAATGCACGCCCTTGTGATCGAAGCTGTACCATCCAGCGCCTTTTGTACCTTTTCCATAGCGCTGGAGATATTGCTCGCCGTTGTCGGAAAGCATGTCGTGCTCACCCGGCACAAAATAAATCTGCTTCGCCGACGCCCCTTTGAGTGCTTGGTCGAGCGTATCGAATTCGCTCGGCTTCGAGAGCTGGCTCAGATCACCGGTGTGAATAATGAAATCCGGTTTGTGGGGCATCGCTTTGATCTTGTCGATTGCCGTTTGCAGCGTGGCCGTCACATCCGGATTTGCCGGCTTGTTAAAACCAATGTGACTGTCGCTGATCTGCACAAAGCTGAAGTCCGAGTCTTTGCCGGCATCCTTGCCGTAGCTCTTGGCAAAGGCCCGGGAAACCGGAATGCCGCCGCTCATTGTCCAGACCAGCCCGGTACCCGCCCATGCCATGCATTTCAGGAACCCGCGACGATCGACGCCATCGTTATTGAGGTCTTGCAAATTCTGATCGATAAGATCTTGCTTCTTATCCGGCATTTGTCCCCCTGGTTTGTAGCGTTCTGAGTAAATAACTGGTAGCAGTCGCTTTTATTCCCAACAAAATCAAGGGGCGTCAAGAATTCCGTGCTTGTCCGAGAGCGGGTATCGAATTCCTCAAACGGCAGGGGTCCGTGAAGAAGGTACCGTCGATTGTAATGTCTCTGATTTAACTTTACCGGTTTAACCAGGGCCGTTTACGCCACTTAGAAAGCCGCCCAAGTGCCCCGTGAAGGCGACGAAACCGACTGCCAGAAATTCAACGGCCAAGCGGTAGCTCGGCAGATATCCAGTCCGACGTCGCGCGCGGAAATGCATCCACCACACCAGCCAGATCATCACGCTTGAAACGCACGCAAGGACCAAGTGCAGCAAGAGAATTCCCCTCAGCTTCTGCCCCTCGAGTTGAAACTGCCACGCGAGTAGCCCCGTGGCGAAAACCGGGAGCGTTGAGATCGCCGCCGCAAGCTGGTTGTAATACGCCGCGTCTGCGAGGCCGCGGCGCTTTGTCCAGTGGGCTATGAGGTCGAATGCTACTGCCGCAAGAAACAGACCGATTGGAAAATGGATCAGCACAACATGCTGTGCGTGCTTCGCCAAAAGTGCAGTTTTGAGATCGAATGGATTTACCATCGCCCTACCCCTTCTAAGATTTGCGGAGGTTGCTACAGGATCATGCCGCTTTGCGGCCGCCGCCGCTGCTTATCTCCTAATCCCCATGCATTCCTCGTCCTCCGTAGTAGGGCGAGGAACCAAGCGATAGCCCCAGTGAACGAAATATGTGGGACCACACGGGTCTGGTCGTCGGACCCTTTACTTTGGGCTCCTTGAGCGATGAAATGAGTCTCGTGGTAGATAACCGAGCTTCTGATCTTTTATTCCGCTTCGATCACATAAAGTGCCGAATGGTACAGGGAAGCTCCTACTTCCATGGAATATTGACTAGAGCAGCTGGTTCTCATCGGGCAACCGAATTTGCGGGGCTTTTATGGGTTGCGAGAAGCGGTTGCCATCGTTAGGTATTTCTCTTGCCACTCGCTCAGCCTGCGCCACATTTCCCAAACAATCGTTTTTAGAGGGAATAAATTCAAGGTTCCGATGTTTTACTATGTGAACGTGTCAGGAGCCGATTTTCAAACCGGTTCGTTCGAAGATCTGGCCATGCCGCTCTTCGATCAGTTGTACAACTTCGCTCACTGGATGACACAGAATCGCGAAGAAGCCGAAGACTTGGTGCAGG
>JBAVAV010000377.1:0-4737 GCA_049585895.1 Candidatus Sulfotelmatobacter sp.
TTTTTCCGGTGAAGAATGCTCTGCTGTACGTGGAGCGGCATCCATTGGGCGGGCCGAAGAAGGGCTTTCAGGGAGATGCGTTTTACACGGCGGAAAATCCTCCTTACGGCGCCGTTTTTACCGCGTATTTGAAAGAAAAGATCAAGACGCTGAAAGAAAAGCGCCAAGACGCCGAGAAAGAAGCGGCGAAGAAGAATCAAGCCGCGTCGTATCCAACGAACGACCAATTGCGGGCCGAGGCGGAGGAAGCCAAACCGGAGTTGTATTTTATGGTCTATGACGACGCCGGGACGGCGATTCGGCGGGTCAACGGAAGCACAGATAGCGGCTTTCAGCGCGGGGCGTGGGATTTGCGCTATCCCGCGTCCACGTTGCACGAACATGCCGATGAAGGCGAGGACTTTCCGCCTGCCAGCGCGCAAGGGCCGCTGATAATGCCGGGGACGTACTCGGTACGGATGTTTCAGAAGGTAGCGGGCGCGGTCAGCGAGTTGGGAGGTCCGCAGAGCTTCAAAGTGGAAGCCGAAGGCGCTTCGTCGGTGAGTGCAGCAGACCGGGCGGCGCAGGAAGAATTCATTCGCAAGGTGGCGCGTTTATACCGTGCGGTTTCGGGAGCGCTGCACACCGCCGAGGATGTGGAAACGCGGCTGAAGTCGATTGGCGACGCGTTGCATGAGACGCCGGCCGCGGAGAAACAACTGGGTGGAGTTACCGATGCGATCGGAGAACGCAACCGGGAAATCCTGCGCACACTGCGCGGCGATACGGCGCTGGCCAAGCGGAATGAGCAAGTGCCGACATCGATCAACGACAGGATCGAGTCGGTGATGGAAGGCGAGCGCTTCTCTTTAACCAGGCCGACGCAGACGCACATGGAGGCGTACAACATTGCGGCTGGGGAATTCTCCGAGCAATTGGCTAAACTTCACGTGCTGGTTGAAGTTGATCTGGCCAAGCTGGAGAAAGATATGGAGGCTGCAGGCGCACCGTGGACACCGGGAAGAGTGCCGGAATGGGCGGAGAAATAGATTTCGTTCGATGCAGCTTACGTGGGCGGCCTTTTGGCGCTGTCGGCTTACACAAGATCCCTCGCTCCGCTCGGGATGACAATGCATTCGGAGGACAATGCATAATGATGACGATATTGTGGCCATGAATCCGCGCGGTCTTCCTTTCTTGAACGAGTTGCTTGCAATATTCTCAAGCGGCTGTGGTAAACTCGCCGCCGACCGTCGCTTGCGCTGTGGCGCGCGGTAACGGCAGCGGGAAAAATCCTTTTGTACCCAGGAGGACTGGGGAATGGGTCTCGCGTTAATGGCTGTGATCTGGCTGATCACTCTGGTCAGCACGTACTTTTTTGTGGCCAAGACGTGGTGGCTGCCGGCGGGAGCTGCCGCATCGGCAGAATTCATTGACGGACAATTTACCCTCACGTTCGTGCTGATGGGAGTTGTTTTCCTGGCGGCGCAACTGGGGCTGGGCTACATCGTGTGGAAGTATCGGGAGCAGCCTTCGGCTCCGCCGGCGCACTATTCCCACGGACACACGACTCTCGAAGTGGTGTGGACGCTGTTGACCGGGGTCCTCTTTATTGGTTTGAATCTGATGGGCAGCCGGGTGTGGGCCAGCCAGCGCTTCGATGCGGCCGCGCCGGGCGCGGTCCAGGTGGAAGTGACGGGCATGCAGTTTGCCTGGTACTTCCGCTATCCGGGGCCGGACGGCACGTATGCGCCTACCAGCGTCAAGTTGATGGACCCTTCGGCCGGCGGCGAGGCCGCGGTCGGTCTCAATACTTCGAGTCCCGACGCGAAAGACGATGTGGTGACGGGGACGATGTATTTGCCGGTGGACCGCGAGATCGACGTGAGCCTGCGCTCGGTGGACGTGATTCACAGCTTTTTTGTTCCCTCGCTGCGCTTCAAGCAGGACGCAGTGCCCGGTCTTAACATCCACATGCACTTCCGGCCCACGGTGATCGGGGAGTACGAGATCGCGTGCGCCGAACTGTGCGGGCTGGGACACTACAAGATGCACGGAGTGGTACACGTCGTCAGCCAGGGGGATTTCGACAAGTGGCTGGCAGCACGGGAGGCGGAGAAACAATAAATGGCGACCGCAGCTTCGATTCATGCGCACGCTCCTCAGGGCTTCATTCGAAAATACATTTTCAGCCTCGATCACAAAGTCATCGGCATCCAGTATTTTTTTCTGGCGCTCACGGCGGTGTTTGTGGGGATGTTCTTATCCCTGCTGATGCGCATCCATTTGGTCTGGCCGGGCGTCAGCATCCCGCTGATCGGCGAGATCAAGCCTGAGACCTACCTGACGCTGCTTACCATGCACGGCACGATTATGGTGTTCTTCGTGCTGACCACGGCGCCGCAAGGGGGATTTGGCAACTACGTTTTGCCGATCCAGATCGGTGCGCCGGATATGGCTTTCCCGGTGCTGAACATGCTTTCGTTCTGGACCACGTTCGTGGCCTTCGTGGTCATGATTGCGGCATTCTTCGTGCAGGGTGGAGCGCCGCTGCATGGGTGGACGGGCTATCCGCCGTTGAGCGCCGTGCAATCGGCGGGACCGGGGGAAGGACTGGGCGCCGATTTGTGGATTACGAGCATCGCGATCTTCTGCGTCGCCTCGCTGATGGGGGCGTTGAATTTCATCACCACTACGCTCGATTTACGCGCCAAGGGCATGACTCTGATGCGCATGCCGTTGACCGTGTGGTCGTGGTTCATCACCGCGATTCTGGGTTTGCTGGCGTTTGGTGTGCTGCTTTCGGCCGGAATTCTTTTGTTGATGGATCGTAACCTCGGCACCAGCTTCTACGTGCCCCTGGTCGTGGTGAACGGCCAGATCATGGGTCACAGGGGCGGTTCGCCGCTTCTGTGGCAGCACCTTTTCTGGTTCTTTGGACATCCCGAGGTTTACATCGCCATTCTGCCGGGCATGGGCGTGGCGTCACAGGTGCTCTCGACGTTTTCACGGAAACCGATTTTCGGCTATCGCGCGATGGTCTATGCCATGCTGTCGATCGGATTTTTCGGATTCATGGTATGGGGTCATCACATGTTCATGAGCGGCATGAGCCCGTATTCGGCTTTCGCCTTCTCGATTCTGACCATGTGCATCGGCGTGCCGTCTGCCATTAAGACCTTCAACTGGCTGGGCACGATGTGGAAAGGGCGTATCCGCTTTTATTCACCGATGCTGTATGCCATCGGCTTTGTTTCGCTGTTTGTTTCGGGCGGGCTGAGCGGGCCGTTTCTGGCGCAGCCGGTGCTGGATATTCAGTTGCACGACACTTACTTTGTGGTCGGACACTTCCATCTGATTATGGGCGTGGCCGCGATCTTCGGCATGTTCGCCGCAACCTGCTACTGGTTCCCCAAGATGTTTGGGCGCATGATGAATGAAACCTGGGGCAGGATCCACTTCTTCATCACGCTCGCCGGAACCTACGCTATTTTCATGCCGATGCACTATCTGGGCATGGCTGGGGGTACGCGGCGTTATTCGGATTATCGGGAAGTTAAGTACCTGGCCACCTTGATCCCGCTGCATCAGTTTATGACGTGGGCCGCGATCATCACCATTGCGGCGCAGCTGATTTTTGTGATCAACCTGTTCTGGAGCATGTTCAAAGGGCCGAAGGCCAGCGACAATCCGTGGGAAGCTACGACGCTGGAGTGGACGACGACGACTCCGCCGCCGCATGACAACTTTGGCGGCGTGACGCCGGTGGTGAATCATGGGGCCTACGAGTATGGGGTTCCGGGCGCGCCGCGGGACTACATCATGCAAAACGATTTGACGATTCGTTCGACGCATTGAGGTGACTGGCCATTTCTCATTTCGCGAAAAATGGAGCGAGTGGGGTTTTCCCTGCGTGCCGGTAGAACCCGAGATCCCTCGCTTCGCTCGGGATGACAAGAGATAGAAATTAAGGTTCGGTAGTTATGGCTACTTACACACCGAGCAGTCCGATTCATCAGTTGCGCTCCGGCGGAGATCCGCCTGTACCGCCATCCGGCGGAGGAAACGACGGCGGCAACGGCGGAACTCCCGACTACGGGCAGCGCCTGCGGCGAGCGCGGTTGGGGCTGGTGTGCCTGATCGCTCCTATCGTCATGCTGTTTGTGTCGCTGACCAGCGCTTACATTGTGCGGCAGGGCTTGCCCACGTTCGACAACGCCACCAGTTCCTACGTTCGCGATTGGGGCGAGGTGAATCTGCCGTGGGTTTTGCTGATGATCAACACTGCGGTGCTGTTAGTCAGCAGCCTGACGATGGAGGGCGCGCGCCGAGGGATTGCGCGGCAGGCTGCTTTAGCTCCTGTGAAGTCGATCCCAGGAGTTTCGCTGTGCGACGAAAGAGCGTTCCCTTGGTTGGGCGTTACGTTGGTGCTAGGGCTGGGCTTTCTGGTGGGGCAGTGGCTGGCCTGGAAGGAATTGGAAAATGGCGGATTCTTCGTCGCGACCAATCCCAACAGTTCGTTTGTGTATCTGCTGACCGGGACGCACGCGGTTCACCTGGCGGGAGGAATCATCGCGCTGCTTTGGGCGGCCATCGCTTCCCTGCGGCGGCCGCTTGAGTCGCGGCGAATTGTGATCGACGTTGCTGCCTGGTACTGGCACTTCATGGCTTTGCTCTGGCTTTATGTGTTTGCGCTTTTGGAGTTCGCGCGATAGCGAAAGGGGAACTTGAGGAATGGCTGACGCCACGCTGCAGCAC